>CANQNA010000029.1 GCA_947625005.1 uncultured Bacilli bacterium | reverse complement strand
CTCATAATATAATCTTTAAACATTTTTATTGCTTCTTCTACTTCTTCATCAGTATCATAATAAAGATTAATTCTATCAATTATATTAAAGTCTTTTTCTTTTCTCATATTTTGCACTTTAGAAACTACTTCACGAGCTAAACCTTCTAAGATAAGTTCTCTAGTCAACTCTGTATTTAAAATAATAAATTTATTATTTTCCATACCTACATTGAAACCTTCTTTGCTTTCAATTCTTACATCAACCATATCTGGAGTAATATCTAATCTTTCTCCATTAAAATCAACTGTAATAGTTTCTTCTTTTAAAAGAAGTTCTCTATCCTCTTCTTCTAAATCACCAAGTAAAGCTTGATAATCTTTCATTTTTGCTCCAAACATTGCTCCACATACTTTAAAATTAGGTTTTATAGTAAAGTTCATATATTCACTTAAATCAGAAACAAAAGTAACTTTTTTTACATTTAATTCTTCTTTAATTAAATTAACTAAATCTCCTAATATTTCTTCATAACTTCCATCAATTAAACATTCACTAATAGGTTGACGCACCTTTATTCTTGTCTCTTCTCTAACAAATCTTCCTGTAGAAATTAAATCACGAACTAAATCCATTTTTACTTCAATATTTTCATTAATTAAATCTTCCTTATACTCTGGAAAATCACTTAAATGGACTGATTTTTCTCCAGTTAAATCTTGATAAATCTCTTCAGTTGTATAAGGAATAATAGGAGCACATAATTTACATAAACCAACTAAAACCTCGTAAGTAGTTTCATAAACAGCTTTTTTACTGTCGTCTACTTCACTGCTCCAAAATCTATTACGATTACGTCTAATGTACCAATTTGATAAGTCTTCTGATACAAAACTTGTAATATTTTTAACAACTTCATTTAAATCATATTTTTCATAACTATCGGTACAAACTTTAATTAATTTATTAAATTTACTTAATAACCATTTATCAATTTCTTCTCTTTTTTCATAAGGAACTCTACATTTATCAATATCAATACCATCAGTATTTGCATACATTTGAAAGAAAGAATAAGTATTTCTTAAAGGATTAAAGAATTTAGAGTGAACTTCTTTTAATCCATTTTCATCAAATTTCAAAGGTGTCCAAGTTGGTGATACATAAGGAATATACCAACGAATAGCATCTGCTCCATATTTATTCATTATTGTAAATGGTTCCACAGCATTACCTTTAGATTTATGCATTTTATGACCATTTTTATCTAATAATAATTCATTAACTAAAACATTTTTATAAGGACTAACTCCTGTAACAAATACACCTAAAACTAACAAAGAATAGAACCATCCTCTTGTTTGATCAATTCCTTCAGCAATAAAATCAGCAGGATATTGACTTTCCCATAATTCTTTATTTTCAAAAGGATAATGATATTGAGCGAAAGGCATTGCGCCTGAATCAAACCAACAATCAATAACTTCAAAAGTACGAGTCATTTCTTTTCCACATTTAGAACACTTAAGATGTATATCATCAACATAAGGACGATGTAAATCAATAGTTTTAACATCAACTTTTTCTATTGCCTTACTTGCCAACTCTTCTCGTGAGCCTATCATTTCCATATGTCCACAAGAACATGTCCATAAAGGAAGTGGAGTACCCCAATAACGATTACGGCTAATTGCCCAATCATTCATATTTTCTAGCCAATTACCAAATCTTTTTTCCCCAACATAACTAGGATACCAATTAACTTTTTTGTTTTCTGCAATAATCTTATCTTTAAATTTAGTTACTTCTAAATAATAAGATGGACGAGAATAATATACTAAAGGAGAATCACATCTCCAACAATGAGGATAATCGTGTTTAATTTTTTGTTTTTTAAATAATTTATCATTTTCTTTTAACCATTTAATTACCTCTAAATCTGCTTCAAAGATATTCATACCTTTCCATAAGCCTTCTGTATAAGTAGCATCTTCTCCCACAGGATTTAAATATGGCATTTTATATTTTTTACCAACTCTAGCATCATCTTCTCCAAAAGCTGGTGCAATATGAACAATACCAGTACCATCACTCATCGTAACATAATCATCACACATAACATAAAAAGCTTTACCTTTTACTTCTAAACTTGGAATTAATTGTTCATACTCCATATATTCTAAGTCTTTACCTTTATAAGTTTTTAAAACTGTATAATCATCACCTAAAACACTACTTGCTAAAGTTTTACCTAAAATAAATTTATAACCTTTAGATTCTACTAAAACATAATCTTCTTGAGCATTAACACATAAACCAACATTACTTATTAATGTCCAAGGAGTAGTTGTCCAAACTAAGAAATAAACATCTTCATCTTTCTTTTTAAATGGTACAATTACAGTATTTGCATCTATTTCTTTATATCCTTGAGCGACTTCATGAGAAGCTAAACCAGTTCCACATCTTGGACACCAAGGCATAATTTTTACTCCTTCATAAAATAACCCTTCCTCAAAAAACTTTTTTAAAATCCACCATTCAGTTTCAATATAATTATTATCATAAGTAATATAACGATTATCCAAATCAATAAATTGTCCCATTTCTTCCGTTAATTTACGAAATGCATTTTCATTATCCCAAACAGTCTCTTTACATAATTTATTAAACTTCTCAATACCATATTTTTCAATATCATTTTTTCCTGTAAATCCTAATTTTTTTTCTACATTAACTTCTACAGGTAACCCATGAGTATCCCATCCAATTTTTCTTAAAACTCTATGACCTTTCATAGTTTGATATTTACAAAAAGTATCTTTTAAAAACTTAGAAACCATGTGATGTAATCCTGGCATTCCATTAGCAGTTGCTGGTCCATCATAGAAAACCCAATCTTTGGCACCTTTTCTATTTTCAATAGTTTTATCCAAAATATTTTCTTTTTTCCAATTTTCTAAAATAGTTGACTCAACCTCATGAGCATTTCTTTTGTCTAATTCTTTAAAATTTTTCATAAAATTTATCCTTTCCAATAAAAAACTCATAAACTAAAGGACGAAGTCATACTCCGTGGTACCACCTTAATTTATGAGTAAATCATACACTTAAACTCTTAACGCGAGCATACGTTTTAAGCTTTAACTTAAACACATCCAAAGTGATCTATAAATAGATTCCTTTATTTGTTTTCACCAACCACAAACTCTCTAAAAATTCCTCTATTTACCGTCTTTTTCATTTGTTTTACAACTAAATTATAGAATTTTCAGCTTTTTTTGTCAATATAAATCTAATCAAAATAAATATCAGTATCACTTATACTTTCTAAATAATAAGTTCCATCATTTCTTTTTCTAAAGACTTTTTCTTCCTTTTCTAAATCTTGATAGAATTTTTTTACTTCATTTACCTCACAAATATAATCTCCATCAAATTCGTCAAAAACTTTATCATCTTTAATAAATCCCACATATTCTTGAACTTTTACATAATCACCATAATTTACTATATTCGCAATTTTTGTAAAATATTTACCATTATCACATTCTTCATAATATTTGCGATATATTTTACTTTTGTCTATATATCTAATATAACCTTCACAAATATCATTTTTATAATTAATTAAAGATGGATCAATATCTACATTAAATAAATTTTTTACTCGAGAATGAATCTCTTCTTCCCTAACTGAAAATACAAATAAATCATCTAACTTAAAATAGTTATCTTCTATATTATCTAATACCTTAAAACTGTCTATATTGTTTTTATCTATATCATAAGTATTATCAATAATCGTTGCTTCTTTTTTTTCTATATCATTAAAAACAATAGAAACTAAAATATTTTGATTCATATTACTTGGTGTAATAAAATCAGCATTATAATAAGAATAAAATCCACTATATATATCTTTGCTCTCTAAGTAAGTATCTTTTAAATTAGGAATTTCCTTTAAAAATTCTTCATCTGTTTTTAAATGAGAGTAAGTCGAATAATTATTAATGGCATTATCCCAATCATAATCAACATCCAGTTTATCCACATAAGAATAACCTAATAACACAATAAATGCGACTATAAGACCTAAGAAAATTAATCCTCCAAAAATACAACCTAAAACAATCAAAACAATTTTTAAACTACTATCTTTTTTAGGTTTATCTGCAATAATTTCTTTTCTTTTTACTTTTGTTCCACATTCTTCACAATATAAATCTTTATCTTTTAATTTATGTCCACAATTTTCACAATACATATTTTATCTCCCTATTTTTCATATGCTTTTAATAATCTTTTATGAATCCCTGGCTCCACTATATTTATAGCATTTATAGAGTTTTCTAAACTTAATTTAAAATTACCTTTCATAAAAGCTGTTTCAGCTTTTTCTAATCCCATATTAATTTCTTTATTTTCAGCTCTATATCTATTTCCATAAATAATAGCATTTTCTGCCATCCATGCAGTTTTTATTGTTTCATTAGTTGTATTATAAAGCTTTAAAACTAAATCTCTAGCTGTATCAACTCTTGTGTTCAAAGTTTTTATAGAAATAGGTTGATGTTCTAATTCTTTGATCATCTCTCTAATTGCCTCAGTTGCCTCATCTAATTCTATATAATAAGCTTTTGGTACTACAGGAAGTTTAAAACTTTTGATTTTTCTTTTAGCTTTATTTAAAATATCTTTAATTTCTTCTAATTGTTCACGAGCCCTTAGTTCATCTTCTTTTAAACTACCTAAACTCTTAAGAGTATAATCCAATCTATCTTCTATTTTAGATATTTTTAAATTTAAAAATTCCATTTCTTTATTAAGTTTAGTATAAGCGAATGATTTATTACGATAATTATCTACTATTGTCTCATAATCACTTTGAATGCTTTTACTTTGTAAGTTAAGTTCATCAATTATAACAACTTCGGCATCACTTAAATCATAACTATATTTGATTTCATCAATTTTCTTCATAATATTAGATATAATTGAATTAATTTTTTTACTTTTTATTCCTAATACTCTTACATATTCTAAAAACATTTTCTTACTAACTTTTTCTTTTTCAAAATCATTATAAAGAGAATCAAAATAATCCATTATTGTTTTAAGTTCAAATATAGAATCCTCTAAATTTAAAACATTTAATCTATCAAATATATCAGCAATCTTTTTTTCTGATTCTCCTATATTATATTCTATATTCAAATAATCTAAATTAAATCCATCCTTAGTCATTTTATCATTTAATTCTCGAATATCTTGAATTCTCTTAGGAATAATATTTTTACCCATTAAAATAATACTTGGAGTTTCTTCTATAACAATACTTAAATTACCTATAATATCATCTAAGGCTTTTACTATTTTTCCTACTTCACTATATTTATTATTATCCATAGCAACTTCAAAACTAGAAAATAATTTATCAACATTCTCAAACTGTAATTCAATTGAAGCATTAATCAAATAATAATCTTCTTTATGTTCATTATACTTATTAAATATATTACGATAAGTTGTTTTTAGTTTTGTCACAATTTCTCTATTCTTTTCTTCACTTAAAGTAATTTCTCTAATTTCACTTAACAAAAATTGTGCTTTACTTTTAACATAATAAATATCTAATTCTATTTTCGCTAATTTTTCTTCAATTAATTTATATTTTTTTGTTTTAAAAAGTTCTTCTACTTCAATAAGTTCATCAGTTATTTTAGGAACTTCCTTATCTTTAATTTGTTTGAATTTTGCTTTCCAGTTATCATATATTCCTTCTAATTCTTTATTATTTATTAACGATTCTACTTTATTTAATTCACTTAAAATAGAAGCAGATATAATTAAATTTTTATCTCTTTCCAAAACTCTTAAAGCTTCATTATATTTTTTCTTATTGTGTTTATTTATTAAAACTAAAGTAAGAGTTATTAAAATAGCAGCAACAATAAAATATATAATACCTACATATAAATATAAATTATCACTCATAGAAAACTCTCCTTACTATGTATATTTTATCATAAAAAATAACAAGAAAAAAGAGCGAATTATTGTTATACTCATTATTTAATTAAATATTTCTTTTAATGTATTTATTGGCAATTCTGTTAATTCTGCAGTTTCTTCTATACTATAATTCTTGTCTTTTAATTTGTAAGCCATTTTTATTTTTTCTTGGTTTTCTCCTTGAGTTAATCCTTCTTCTAATCCTAGTTCCCTTTCACTATTTAAACAATATTGAAAATCTTCTTCCGGTGTTATAAAACTTTCATACTTGTCTGTATCATTTATCATTTGAATCTTTTCTTTATACTCTTTCATAACTTCATCTCCCTTACTAAATTTCTCTAACTCTTCTTCATTCATATCAATCATTCAAATGTTTTTTAATAATTCATTATATTTTTCTTTACTTATATTAGCAATACTTAAAATTTCTTTTTCTGAATAATTTTGTTCTGTTAATCTTTTTATTAAATCTGTAATTCCCTGATTTATTCCTTGAGTTAATCCTTCTTCTAATCCTAGTTCTCTTTCACTATTTAAACAATATTGAAAATCTTCTTCCGGTGTTATAAAACTCTCATACTTATCTGTATCATTTATCATTTGAATCTTTTCTTTATACTCTTTCATAACTTCATCTCCCTTACTAAATTTCTCTAACTCTTCTTCATTCATATCTATCATTATTAAATGTTTATATTTCTCATACTTCTCTTTATTCCCATTGTAACAGTATTCTTTTATTCTGTCCATATTGTATTCTATTATTTCAAAGTTTTCTACATACTTTTCCTTTTTATCACTTTGTATTTTATATCTCCTATAATCATATTTCTCTTTCATTCGATATGTGAAGTCTATATGAATAAATTTTGTCTTGGCATTATAATTTTCTCCCCTTTTATTTTTTGTTGCATATATATCACAAAAATATGTTAAATTTCTTGGATGTAAATAACTTAAATTATTACTATTTAATTCTATATGAACATACTCATTATCTACTATTGCTAATACATCTACTATTTTTAGTTTTTCTGTTCTTTTCTTTATTGGTAATTCTTTATTTAAAAAAATTAAATGTTTTACTTCTCTTTCTAATATTTCACTTAATATTACTTTTAATAATTTATTATTATTTTCATCACAAAAGATTGTTTTAAATATTACATCATACTTTGCTGTATAAAATTTTTGCATTTTTCCCTCCCTTTTTTGAGGCTAACACAAAGTTATTTCAATAGCAAATTCGTGATTTTTAAAATTTGTCCCATTTTTCCTTCTAATTTTGTTATTTCTTTATCCAATTTAAAAAATCTGTTAATTTTTTCTAACAGATTTTTAATTTCAATAAATTTTTCAAAAAATATATTTTTTTATACTTCTTTGATAAAATTATAATTAAAACTTTGATAATTATCTATATTAAAGTCATCATCTAATAATAATCTAAAATCATATGATTCTTTTTCATATTTATTAAGTTGAACATCTTTAATAAAATAATAATAACTATCGTTGTCTCTTTTCATTAACATCTCATTTAAAGGAATCGTCTTTCCCTTTGCTAATAAATATAAATTATTTGCTAACTCTTCACTTATTTCATTAAGAACTAAAACTAATTTAAAATTTTCTTTACTATTTTTATAGTTATTCAAAAACACTACTGGTGTTTCTTCAATATTATCAGCATATTGTAAATACACTAATTGACCAAATTCTTCATCTACTGATATGTTAGTATCACCATTATTATAATCTTTTATTGATTTTTCATAAGCTTCCACATTTAATGATTTCCAAATAGGATAACTAACTACTATTATTAAAACAGCCAAACAAATTTCTATCACACATCTAACAATACTTTTCATAAAAACCCCCTAATAAACAAAAAATCCTTCAATGAGGATTTTAAACCATAACTAAATAAAACCTAACCAATCCCCCATTGATAAATAAATTATAGCACAAAATGGGGAATTTGTCAAAAAACACTCTATTTCTTTAAAACTATCTTAATAAATGTTTTTTTCCCTTTTTGTAAAATACAAGAATCTTCCTTTAATAAATCTTTAACTTCTACACTAGGATCCATTATTTTTTCTTTATTAATACTAATACCTCCTTGTACAACTAATCTTCTTGCTTCACTTTTAGAAGGGACTAATTCTAAATTAACTAATAAATCTAATAAACCTAATTCAGCAGTTGTAATTTCTTTAGTTGGCATATCTGCACTTAAACCAGTTTTAAAAACTTCTTCACTAATTTTTTTAGCCTTTTCTGCTTCTTCTTCTCCATGCAAAAATTTTACTACTTCATAAGCTAGAGTTTTATGAGCAAGTCTTTTTTCTGGAGCAAGTAAATGTTCTTTTTCAATTGCTTCTATTTCTTCTTTAGAAAGAAAAGTAAAAACTTTTAAATAATCAATTACCATCGCATCTTCACTATTAACTAAAAACTGATACATTTCATAAGGACTAGTTTTCTCTTTATCTAACCATAAAGCATTTCCTTCAGTTTTACCAAATTTTACTCCACGAGAATCGGTAATAAGAGGCATAGTAAATGCATAAACTTCATCTCCACAAGCTTTTCTAATTAAATCTACACCAGCTGTTATATTACCCCATTGATCAGATCCAGCGACTTGTAAATCTACTCCCTTAGCAATATGTAAATGCATAAAATCTAAAGCTTGAATTAACATATAAGAAAATTCTGTATAAGTTATACCTGTTTCTAATCTTCTTCTAATAATATCTTTATCTAACATATAATTAATATTAAAATGTTTTCCATAATCTCTTAAAAAATCTAACATATTGATATCTTTACACCAATCATAATTATTTACTACTTCAAAACCAAAAATCTTTTCTGCTTGTTTTTTTAAACCTTCAAAGTTTTTTTGAACTTTCTCTTTACTAATTAATGCTCTTTCACTAGTTGCTTTAGGATCTCCTATCATTCCTGTTGCTCCTCCAATTAATAAAATTGGATTATGTCCAGCATCTTTTAATCTTTTACTAATTAAAAATGATGATAAATGACCAATATGCATTGAATCTGCAGTTGGATCAGTTCCAATATAAAAAGTCATACCACCTTTATTTAATTTTTCTTCTAATTCTGGACTAGTGATATCTTTTATTAAACCTCTCCATTTTAATTCATCAAATAATTTCATAATATGCCTCCTATATAAAAAAGTTATAAACATAAGGACGAAGTTATACTCCGTGGTACCACCTTAATTTATAACTTTAGTTATCTTAAATATCTTAACGCGATTTAACGATTTGACTCCAGGGTTGTAAATCCTTTCTCCATCAACACTACGATTATAACAAATAAACTATTTTTAATCAATTATTTTTAATTTTATTAATATAATTATTAATTTTAGCAGCCCAAGTCAAGCTTGAGGCATATTTTGGATTAATTAATTCTGCTGTAGTTAATCCTTGAGAATAATAATTATTATATAAAATATTTAAAAAAGCATTAATACCCTCTTCTTTAGAACCATAACAAGTATAGTTAGTATTATTATATTTCTTTTCTCCTCCTTTTAATCCTCCAAAATTATAACAAGTCTTAACTAAATCACTGCAAGACCAAGTACAACCTGTTTCATGAAGAATAATTGCAATTGCTAAATAAGGATCTAATCCAGTCTTTTTATAATACTCTACAAAATAAGTTCCTGTACCAGCTAATTCATTTTTTAAATTACGATTAAGTTTTTCTAATAATTCTTGTTCTGTTAAATTATCAAATAAAATATTTGTTGTTGTTTTTTCTTCTTTTTTATCTGCTTGGGGTATTTCTAAAAATTTAGTTGTCGTATCTTTAGTTGTTGTAGTTGTTGTAACTACTTCTTGTGTTTCAACATTCTCAATTGCTTCAGTAGTCTCTATAACTTGAGCATTATTTTCAGTTTCTTTTAAATCTTCAGCTTTTTCTGGATTATAACTAATAAACTCAACTACATAATTATTAACAGTAGAAAACTTTATATCATTTTCTTCTACTTTTTTATCAAAAAATTTTTTTATACTTATAACATTTATTACTGCGATTAAAATAAAAATAACAGCATATAATAAAACAATTAAATTCTTTTTCACTTTTAATCTCCTTACGGTAAATTCATTATATCAAATAAAAAAAGGATTGTAAAATCCTTAATCTATAAAGTCATATGTACTCTCAATATCAATATTAAATCTGTATCTCTTAGCTTGTTGAGAATTATCAGTAGAACTTTCTACCCACATTCTTAACTCAAAATCTAGCTTTTCATCTTTTTTAAAGGTTTGACCAACTATAATAGGCCTATAACCAGTTTGTACTTCTGGATAATCTTTTAAAAGCTGAGTATTAGAATTATATACTACTTTACCTTTATTTTTTACCAATAATTGGAATTTTAAATGAGAAATATCTAATAATTCATTTTTCGGAATGTTTGAAATATCATCTTTTAAATTAATAGCATATGTAACTACATAATTTTTAGAACTATTTGTTAAATTACTTGATAAACTCCAAGTAACAGGTTTACTTTTTAATCCTACAGGATCATCTACAGGATATAAATTATTTAAATCCATCAAATTAGAATTATCAAATATGACTGTTACAAATCCTGATTCACTTTTATCATTATTTGAAACTACACGTTTAGTTGTTGTTGTGGTAGTTTTAGTTGTTTTATGAGGTCTCTTTGTTGTTGTAGTAGGTTTTAAATTAGCATCTGCATCACACAATGAATCACAAACACCATCTAAATTTATATCACAATTTTTATAACAAACATTTGCATCATTATAGCAATTCAAATCACATACATTATCATGATTTACATCACAATTCTTTGTACAAATGTTATTATCATTATAACAATTTACATCACAAACCATATCTTTATTTGTATCTACATTTTTATCGGGCTTTCCATCATTATCTGTGTCAATATTTATATCAGATTCTCCATCACCATCTACATCTATATTAATATCTGGCCATCCATCATTATCACTATCTACATTTAAATCAGGTTCATCATCACCATCTGTATCTTGATTCATTAAGTTTCTATCTGGTGTTCCATCACTATTATCATCAATATTTATATCTGGTATTTCATCTCTATTAATATCTAAATTTAAATCAGGTTTTCCATCATTATCTAAATCAATATTTATATCTGGTCTTCCATCATTATTTGTGTCACAATTTAAATCACATATATTATCATGATTTGTATCCTGATCAACTTTATTTCTTAAAGAACCATCTGAGTTTTTTACATTAAAAGTTGGTTTTTTATTGTTACCATAATCAATATTGTAATCAAGCTTTCCATCATGATTTTCATCGCAATTTACCAAACAAATATTACTAGAACCCCCAGGTTTACCACCTAATATATTAGCATAAGTTATATAAAAAACTCCACCTACAACCAATAAACCAAACAAAATTATTAATATAAGAATAATTAATCTATCTTTCTTAAATCTATCAATACAAACTTGTAACTCTTTCATTAATTCTTTATTAGAATCTTCTAAATAATTTCCTGTTAATAAATAATCCTGAGTTTCTTTAATAATATTCTCTAATAATTCATAACGTTTTTCATCTTTTTTATCAGAATTATTTTCCAAAACTTTAATTGCTAAATCTAATTTTTTTTCTAAATCATTTAAATTCATTAACAATCACTTCCTCTTCTTTTTACTATGTTTTAATTTATCATAAACTTTATTTAAATTTTCCAAATCATCAATATCAATATCTTCTTTATAACTTTTATTAATAACCCCTAATTTTTCCATCCTTTGATTGACTCCTAATAATTTAAATAATTTAATAAAGTCATAAATAATAACACCTAATGCTGGTAAGACAACCACTAATAACCATCCTGCTTTGTTAGCAATTAAAAATTGAATTCTTCCTAATTGAGGAATTTTAAAAACAACTTTACCTACTAAACTAGAAGCCATTGCCATTGCTGAATCTGCAGTATTGTTATTATCACCCTTAGTTTGAAATGCTAATTCATTATTGGAAGCTTTAGTAACACTTACAACACGATGCGTAACTAACAAACCCCTACTTATACTACTATTTGAAATAAAAGAAATAACATCTCCAACTTTAACAGTTTCTGGTTCTGTAGTCATTGTAACTACAACATCATAAACCTTAATATTAGGTTCCATACTAGGACTAATTATAGTATATAAACCAAATCTAGGAAGTTTACTATTTGGATTACTTTTATATACTGCATTAGACAAGAAATAATATACAAAAAACAAGCCACAAAAAACTAACACTGTTATAACAGCATAAGAAATAACTTTACCAATTTTTTCAAAAAAAGGTTTAATTTTTTTTCTCTGTTTTTTAAAACTAGCCACATTAATCACCATATTATTCTATAAAATAATTATATAAAAAAAAAATAGAAATAGCAATAGGTTTAAAATAAAATTCAAGCAAAGAATAATTTAAAATATTACATATTTCTTATTTTTTCAAAATAGAAAAAGATGAGACTTGCCCTCTCATCATTTATTTGTTTTATTTATTTTTATTCAGCAGCAGCCTGAACTGCAGATACAATATTTTCTGCTTCTAATTTAACTGCAATAGGTTTACCTAAATCTGTTGCTGTTTGATTTTCTGTATTTGGATATTCAACAACTAAATAATAATATTTTTTATTAGTACCATTAGTTGTCATTTTACGATTTGCTAATGGATGAGTTTGATCAGCAATTGT
>CANQNA010000028.1 GCA_947625005.1 uncultured Bacilli bacterium | reverse complement strand
AAGAAAGTGGAAAGAACATTTTACAAGACTTATTGCCCTAGGATTAAAAATCGGGCTTTTCAAATTTTATTTAGTGATGGACAAAAAATACTCTTTTTTTATTGACTTTGATATGATATAATAGTTTGTAATTTTAAAAAAAGAGGAAAAATGATATGAATAAATTAAAAAAGAAATGGTTAGATTTATATACTACTTTAACTGTATATAAAAAAGTTTATCGCTTAAAGTCAGGTATTCTTGCAGGAATTACAGGATTATGTGCTTGTAATGTTCCATTAGAAAATAGCTCTTTAGAAGCCATAGATGCTAAAGAAAAAATAAGTCAAACAGTGGAAGATAAGGAAGATTATTATGCTGTTTTAGAACAAATATTATCAAGTGGAAATACTACGCCTACTAATAGTGATTTATTTAATGCAATTGATAGAGCATTAAATTTTACAACAAAATATGGTGATAATGTTCAAAATTTATTAAAGACTGTACTTAATGAAAGTCAATGTACTAAAGTTAAAGAGAAAAGGGACAATTTATGGATTGAATTACAAAATGAAGATAACAATCAGTTTCTTCAAATAATTAGTTATGATAACTTTACAAGTAGCATAAATAAAGATCGATTAATTATCGTAATGAATGATAGTTCTGATTTAACATATGAAAGTGAATTAATAATAAGTGTTGATGAAAATCAAAGTATATACATCTCGTTAAGATTTTTTGATCAAAAAGGAAACATTTTAAATTATCCTTGCATTTATCAAATATGCTATACAGAAAAAAGTAAAAATTTAGTAATGATATCATCAGAGCCTGTAATAGCCGAAGATGGTAAGGTAACTTATGGTGAAAATGGTATGAATTACAATGTAACTGGTAGCGAATATATGACTTTTAAATCAATCGTCGAAAGCTTTCTTAATTCATTATCTTTTGAAGAAACTAGAAATATTTTAAAAGATTATATTTTAAATTATGAAGAATTGCTTATTTCTAATGAAAGCGTTTTAATAACTGATGAAGAATTAAAAGAAAAACAATTAAAATTAGTTAAAAATTAATTAACTTTTTAGAACATTATAGAATACTTGCAAATTGAGGTGGTACCAAATGAAAATATTTATGCTCGGAACTAATGAATGTGCTTTTCATTACCAAAGTGAGTTTTTTGAGTTGCCCTTCATAATAGATTTCAAACTAATAGTACTTATGAAGAAGCTGAAAGTTTTTTAGAAGAAGCTGATATAATTATACTGAGTAGTACCTGTGCTTGTACCCTAGGTCATATTATGGGCGTAATTGACTTTATAAATGAAATATTAGAAAAAAAGAAGCCAAGCGCTAAAACTATTTTGGCTGGCTGTTTTGCTAGAGAATTTACTATTTCAGGTGAAATAGGTGATATTATTAACTCATTATAATCAAAAATGGATTATATTATTCCCGAAGATGAACCTGAAAAATTATTAAAAATTCTATATAATGAAGTGCCAGAAGAAGGTGGATATGGTACACTGATACCTTATGCTGATAATAGTGCTGATATCTTTATTTCAACGGGGTGCTTAAATTCTTGCACTTTTTGTAAGGCAAATTATCAAAGTTTACCGCTTATAAGCGCTCCTATTAGTGAAGTAAAAGAAGTTTTAGAAATTGCTAATGATAAAAAGATATCTTATTTACAAATTAAAGGTTTAAATGTCTGTCAATATGGTCTTGATCGTGGTAGTTATGAATTGCCTGAGGTAATAGAATACTTAGAAGGATTAGATAATGTTAAAAGAGCTGAATTATTTGGCTTTGCTTTTCATGATGCTATCAAAGGCGGTTTCAAGGATGTTTTAAGGAAAAGTACCAAAGTTACAGCCTTAAATGGTTCTTTAGAATCGGGTAGTAATCGTATTTTAGAACTCATGCAAAAAGGCTATACAAAAAAAAGAAATTTTGCAATTTATAAAGTATATTAGAGGTAATCACGATATAGATTTAATTCTTAATATAATTGCTGGTTTTCCCACGGAACAATATGAGGATATAAGAGAAACTTTAGAAGTTCTTAATGAAATAAAACCTCAACATATTGAAATCTGTACTTATACTGATTCCACTATTATAAAATCACATGATTATCCCCAACTAAGTGAAATAGAAAAAATAGAACATACAAGAATTTATGCTAAAACCTTGGCTCGAAGAAAAATAAATCATCACATTACTAAATAGAAAAGTGTGAAATACAGGTGCTATTGACAAAAAGGCTAAAATACTTAGAATAATTGCACAAAAAGAGGGGGAGTAAAAAACATGGGAAATATTACATACCTTGCAAAATGGGATAACATAAATCATACTTGGCGTAAGCCAAAAACTGAAGATTATGGTAAATCACTAGCGTTTGCCTCATTTAATTATGCTGAAATTTCTAGTCAAGATTATTTTATAATTATTCATGGTTCAAGAGTAGAAAATTTTTCGAAAGATAATAATCAAATAAAAGATAAAACCATAGGTATAGATAAAATCGGTACTTTTTTTGTTCATAACAGACAAAATATGCAAATAAAATTATTATTGTTAGATAATGATGCTCCTTTAATTGAAGAAGCTAGAGTCCTAGCTAATTATATTGATGCTTTAGCAATGATTCCTTCAACAAGAACAATAAATGTTTTAGCCCATTCCAAAGGCGGTGCTCTTGCTTTTTATATACCAAGCTATTTTAAAAATCCTAGAAGTTTTACTAAGACCAATATTTATACTTCGGCTACTCCTTTTAAAGGTACATTACTTGCAACCCCAACAATTTTATATCCTCAAATAAAAGGCATTATTTCCTCTTATGTAAAGAACGAAACTTTTGCCAATTATTTATATAATTTTGTTATAAAAAAATACGAAAGTATTAGTAGTAATTCACATATGGATTATGATATTGGTGTTCCTTCAAAAAATTCCACTAGTTCTAATGTATACGATGCTGATTTTATTCCTAATATCCTTAATCATGAAAATCTGGCAGCAATGGATAAACTAAATGCTTATCACAATTTTATAACTGGTTTTGGAGAACAAAACTTTAGAGATATTTTAAAATATAAATCTCTAATGGCTTTATATTTATATACTCTTGATAGACTTATTTTTGATGGATTATCTGATGGTATGGTGCCAACTTCTTCTCAAAGAATTGAGAACTTTGTCAATCATACTTTAGATCATAGCCATCATGATATTTTTTCTCAAACAGAAGCAATGAGTACAATTTTACACTTAGTTAATGATACAATTGATGAACAACATGATAAAGAACTCTTTGCTTTAAAAAGAAAAAAGTAATTCATATATTTTTAAAGTGTAGATATTTGAATATTAGAAAATATTGTGAAAAATATTTTATTATAATATAATTATTTTTAGAAAGAAGGAAAAATTATGGAATATAAAATAATAGGCCAAACAGTGCCGGCTGTTGAATTTAAATTGAAAAAAGGAGAAAGTTTATTTACTCAATCAGGAGCGATGACATGGATGACATCAGGAATTAATTCTGAAACTAATACCAGAGGTGGATTAATGAAAGGATTAGGTAGAGTATTTTCAGGAGAATCATTATTTATGAATACATATACTGCAACTGAAGATAATCAAAAAATTGCCTTTGATTCAACCGTGCCTGGTGGTATATTAGATTTAAAATTAGAAGCTAAACATCCAGGATTAATTGTTCAAAAAGGAGCTTTTCTGTGTGCAGAACCAACTATAGAATTAAAAGTTGCATTTAGAAAAAATTAGGTGCCGGATTATTTGGTGGAGAAGGTTTTATCTTACAAAATATCTCCGGATATGGAAATGTATTTTTAGAAGTTGATGGCGACCAAATAGTTAAAGAATTAAAAGATGGTGAAGTAATTAAAGTTGATACTGGTAATGTAGTTGCTTTTGAAAAAACTGTTAATTATGAAATTGAAAGTATAAAAGGTATTAAAAATGTTTTATTTGGAGGCGAAGGTTTATTTTTAACTAAATTAACTGGTCCTGGTAAAATAGTTCTACAAACTCAAAACTTTAATGATTTTGCTAGTAGAATTGTTGCTTTAATACCAAAAAGTGGAAATTAATAATTAAAATATTGCAAAGTAAAACCTCGTATTTCGCGAGGCTTTGTTTTTTTTCTATTTCTTTTTTAATGCGGTAGAAAGAAAAGCAAGTGTTGCACCTACTAAGATGAAAAATCCGTATAAAGTATTTTCAGATTTTAAAGCTGGGACAAAGAAATAAAGAAGAATAAATACAACGGCAAAAACCGCTGTCCAAATGGCATCACTAATTTTTTTCATAAAGGCCTCCTTTTTTCTAAAAAAATGTAACATTTAATAATTTATATGTCAATTAAGGAAAAAATAAAACTATCCAAGGAAACAATTAGTAGTTACAGCAAAAAATGCTTTTCCATAATTATCTAAGATTAATGATATAATATTAATGAATTAATTATTTATAGTAAGAGGCCACCCAACTCGCTATGAATTATTAAATTATTGTGAGAAATAAATTTTTAATTATTTTTTGGAACTTTTTTAGAGAATAATGGGATTATTATATTGTAGGTGAAGAATATGGCTAGCAATTTAAACCTATCGAAATTTAATGAAATTTATAATCAAACATATTTAGATACTCTTAAATATGTGGTTATTAAGTGCCATAATATTAATGATGTTAATGATATTATGCAAGAGATTTATTTCGAATTATGGAAAATATTAAATAAAAAAGAAATAACTGATACCAATTTAAAAAGTTTTCTTTGGGGTATTGCAAATTACAAAATAAAAAAACATTATTCCTTACTTCAAAGAATAAAAGCTATTTCTTTAGAAGAAGAAAATATGGAAGGCATTCCTTTAAAAGATATGGTAGCATCATCTATTAATATTAATGACTTAGTAATTAAAAAAGATGATTGGGATAATATTTGGTCTTATTTAAAAAAGAAAAAGAATCAAGATATACCCAAAATATTTTATTTATATTATCAAAGTGATGTATCTTTAAAAGAAATTGCTAGTCTTTTAAATGTTAATATTTCTTATGTTAAGCATTTACTTTATCGTACACTTCATGAGTTACAAGAGACATTTGGAAAAGGGGGGTAATGAATAATGACTAATAAAGGAAAATTAAAACAATCTATCGAAAAAGATATAAACAAGATAGAAAACTATAATCAAATAATCGAAAAAATTAATAAACCAGCATTTAATTGGAAATATGTTTTAGTTCCAGTTTGTCTTATATTAATAGTTAGTTTATTTATTTTAAATTCCAACAAAAGCGCTAAAAATTCTTTAAATTATAATATGGCTACTAAACTTGATGGTGAAATTATTATAAATGAAATTGCTTCTTCAACGGCATCCGAAATGGAAGGATTAACCTCTAATGAAAAATTAGAGGAGCAAGAGATAATTGAACCTTTTAGTATGAATAATGTTTATATACCGGAAGATTTAAATACCAAAAAAACTTATGTAGTCTACAGTAATGATAATAAAATAAGTTACTATATTATAGCTTATAGTAATAATAATAGATACTTAAATATTACCTATAGTAAGGAAAAATACTCTAAATATAGTTCGATGGAAAAAACAGGTGAATCTTCATTTATAAATGATACGGAAGTTAAGATATTTGCTAGCAACAATAAATTTATAACAATTAGTAGTTATAAAGATTATAATTATGTAATTGAAACTTTAAATTTAGAACAAGATGAATTACTTATGTTTTTAAGATCTTATTTTATCTAGGAGGAAATCATGAAAAGATTTATAATAGGGGGATTAATATTAGCTTTCTTTTTTCTTTTAGCTTTTGCCGATTCCTTAGAGAAAGTGGAAGAAAAAAAACTACATCTTTTAAAAGATACCTCAATGGTAATAAAAGAAGGAACATTAACAAGCACTGGTGCAACCGTTATTATTATAAGTACTAATAAAGATGAGTTACATACCTATGGTAAGAGTTATAAAATTGAAAGATATGAAAATGCAGAATGGGTGCCAGTTAAACCAATCGTTGATAACTATGTGTTTACTTTAGAAGCTTATTATGTAGATAGTGATGGTATTTTAGAAATGGATATACCTTGGGAAACTTTATATGGAAAGCTAGATGCTGGGCGATATCGAATTGTTAAAGATGCTGCGATAGATAAAGATGGTGCTTATGTAGGAAAAGGCTATGTCTATGCGGAATTTGTTTTAGGTGATACTGATGTCTAAAATAGTTAAAAATATTTTTATTATCTTAATTAGTATTCTAGGAGTTATTGTTTTGGATACCATAGTCGCTAGGATAAGTAAAGGCAGTCCTATTATTAGTTGGAAAGAAAATTTAGATGGCGATAGTTATGTAGATAAGGGAATCTTAATTGATACCTATTATTGTCAAGAACAAGATTTGATAACTGTAACTTGGCTTTTTAAAAACTCTAAATTCGCTTGTCCTCTTGAAAATAAAAAAATAGATACACTTGATGCATTTTATAATTTACCTTTAACTAAAGATACTGATATAAGAAAGTTAAGCCCGGATTATAACTTTGATATGGCTTTAAAAGATAATGTTTTAGTTGAAGCCAACGGCCAACTTTATAATTTTGATAATTACTTAGAATTTAAAAAGACTTATCAAAATAAACAAAGTGCTTTTATTAGAATAGGAAGAAGTACTATCGAAGGCGATTTAATAATTTATGACGTACTTTATTATAATGATACTATTTATTTAGTAGTTGATGCAACTAGAGATAAATATGGTAAAGATGCGGACCTTAAAATAGAAAACTATGAAAATATGACAATGGATGCTGCTTTAATTTTATATAATGAAAATATTGATGATGGATATGAAATACTTATTTTAGAAAATATGGAGGTTCAAGATGACTAAAAAGAAATTATATTTATTAGTAACAGGTGTTATCTTAGTTACTATTGCGTTTGGCATAAGTTATTTTTTCTTTAAAAGAAAGCCGGAGATAAAGCCCACAGTTGGGGTAACAATAGTGCCAACAATGCAAGATGATATTACTGGTGATAGTAGTTGGTGTGCAACTTTTCAACTGGTATGGAATGATATGAAAAGGGAAATAGTTCATGGAGATATTGTTTTTGACCCTCAAGTAACATATGCAGAAAATCTAAATAAAGAAGAATTTACTAGTCAAATGATAGATGATGATTACTATTATAAAATTTATGGGTTAAAAACATTGACTTTAAAAGAAAAAATAATTCAAGATTTAAAAACTAAATTTAATCAAAAAAGTGATATTTTAGATAATTTTGATTGGAGTGATTCTGCTTTGGATGATGGGGGATTGACAGATACTAATCGTTACTTTTTCTATACTATGCTATACCGGGAATTTACCTTTATTCACAAATTTAGTAAATTAAAAAATGCCAATTTTGGCAAATATGAAAATATTAAATATTTTGGAATTGATAGTAAAACAAAAGATATTGTAGGTGAACAAATTGAAGTACTTTTCTATAATTCTAAAGATGATTTTGCTATTTTAATTAATACGAAAAATAATGACGAAGTTATTTTTTACAAAAATCCTGTGGGAAATACTTTTAAAGAAATATATGAAAATATGTTGGTAAAAGCAGCTAGTTATACAGAAACAAAATCATTTAGAGATACTGATGAGTTTAAAGCTCCTTATTTAAGCTTAAATGTTTACAAAGAATATACGGAACTAGAAAATAAAGAATTTGTTACATCTCAGGGAGCGGGTGAAATAGAGCAAGCTATTCAAAGTATTCAGTTTACTTTAGATGAAACTGGCGGTCGTATTAAAAGTGAGGCGGGTATTGATGTAAAAAATACAGCATCGAAGGGAGCCGAACTGCGTTACTTTTACGTTGATGATACCTTCGCTGTTATTTTACGAGAAAAGGGAAGAAACTTACCATATTTCGTTGGTAAAATAACAGATATTACCAAATATCAATAAAACTTGTTATAAAGGCAAGTTTTTTCTTTTTAGTTAATCTATGGTATACTTTAGAATAGGAGCCAAAATGAAAAAGAAAAAAATTAAAATAATATTAATTACTATATTTAGCATTATTTTATTAGGAATAATATTTGTCTTGGGGATAAATGCTTATGTTAAAACTTCAACCAAAAAGCAAATAATTAAAGATACTACCTCTTATAACTTTGAAGGTTTTGATTGTATTATCGTTTTAGGAGCAAAAATTTGGAGTGATGGACCCAGTCCTATGCTCGCGGATAGACTTGATACGGCTATTTTCTTATATAATAAGGGGGCAGCACCAAAAATAATTATGTCAGGAGATCATGGCCAAACGACATATGATGAGGTTAATCCCATGAAGCAATATGCTTTAGATAGGGGAGTTGCTAGTGAAGATATATTTATGGACCATGCGGGATTTTCAACTTATGAAAGTATATATCGGGCCAAAGCTATTTTTCAAAGTAAGAAAGCTATTATTGTAACGCAAGAATATCATTTATATCGGGCTTTATATATTGCTGATAAATTAGGCTTAGAAGCTGTAGGTGTTGCCTCAGACCCCCGCGTTTATGCTGGAGCAACTTACCGGGAACTAAGAGAAATACTAGCTCGTAATAAAGACTTTGTAACTAGTATTTTTAAACCAAAACCTAAATATTTAGGCGATACAATCCCAATAACAGGTGATGGCAATGCCACAAATGATAAATAAAAAAGTAACTCTTTATGGTAAATAATGGTATAATGTTTTTAGAATGAAAGTGAGTAATATGCGTAGTAAATTAAAAAATATTTTAGGTTATAATTTTAAATCTCTAGCGTTATTTGAATTAATATATAAATTATTAACGACAATTATTTTTGTTCCTTTATTTTTAAGTATATTTTCATTTATTACTAAAATATGTGGCTATAATTATTTAACTTTAGAAAATGTAATTTCTTTTTTAATTAATCCTTTAGCTATTATTTTTATTTTACTTTTACTTTTATTTATGACTTTCTATACTTTTATCGATATTAGCACAATTATTATAATTCTTGATGCTTCTTACCAAAAAGAAAAAATAAGTGTTAAAGATGCTTTTATTCAAGCTTTAAATAAATCAAAAAGAGTATTTAAAAAAGAAAATATTTTAATCCCGTTCCTAGTTATCTTTTTAATTCCCTTTTTAAATGTGGGAATTTCATCAGGTTTTATTTCAACAATATCACTCCCCGAATTTATCTTAGATTTTATTTTGGATAATTCCGTGCTTACAATTATTTACGTTACTTTAATTGTTTTCTTAACTATTCTTTTATTTCGGTGGTTATATGTTTTCCATTATTTTATTTTAGAAGATTGTAACTTTAAAGAAGCCCGGCATAAAAGTGTTGCTTTAAGTTCTAAAAATAAATTAAAAGATTATCTTCGAATTTTAATTACCCAAATAAGTATTGTTTTTGTTTATGTCTTTTGGATATTTTTAGGTATTTTCCTAATAATAGGTATTTATAAGATATTTGGTCAAGTAAATATTTTAGGTAATCTTTCAATTACTATTATTTGGTTACTTATTGCTATATCTTTTATTATTCTTTTACTTTTAGCAACTCCAATAAGTTATGCTTTAATAAGTATTTTATTTTATAAACATAAGGAACAAAGAAAAGAAAAAATAATTCATATTAAAAGCAAAGGTATTACCAAAAAGCAACAAGCAAAATATTTGAAAGTTTTAAAATATAGTTGTATCATTTTAGTACTTATAAGTGGAACATTATTTACTTATTCGGTTATCAATAATAAATATGATTTAAAAATAGAATATGTAAGACCAATGGCCGTGACCGCGCATCGGGGAGCATCAGCAATGTATCCCGAAAATACGATGCGGGCCTTTATTGGGGCTAAAGAACTTGGAGCCGATTGGATTGAATTAGATGTGCAACAGACTAAAGATCAACAAATAATTGTTATCCATGATACCTCTTTAAAGAGAACGACGGGCATTAATAAAAAAACTTATGATGTAACTTATGAAGAAATAAAAGATGTAGATGCCGGAAGTTTCTTTAGACCAGAGTTTCAAGGCGAAAAAATTCCTTTATTAAGTGAGGTAATAGAATTTGCCCAAACTAATGGCATGAAATTAAATATTGAACTTAAGCCTACTGGTAAAGAAACTGATTTTGAAAAATCAGTTGTTGATTTAATTAAAAAATATCATTTTGAAAATAATTGTGTTATTACCTCGCAACATTATGAAGTATTGGAAAATGTTAAAGCTTATGATAAGAGTATTAAAACAATTTATGTTATGAGTCTAGCTTATGGCGATATTAAATCTTTAACCGCCGCGGATGGTTTTAGTGTTGAAGCCTCAAGTGTTACCAAAACTTTAGTTAATAATTTACATAATGCAGGTAAAGAGGTATATGCTTGGACTATTAATACGGAAGAAAGTATCAATAAAATGATATCTTGTAATGTTGATAATATTATTACGGATGATATAACCTTAGCAAGTTCTTTAGTTTATAAAAGTAAAACTAGTAATTTAATTCAAGAATATGTTAATTTTATCAATAACATTTTGTAGGAGGCAATAATGAAGAAAAAACAAAATCGAAGCTATTTAATTTTACAAATAATTTTTATTGTTTTAACTTTTGTAGGAGGTATTTTATACTTTACTAAAGTTTTACCTAATGCGATATTATCAATTGTTGCAACAATACTATCATTAATATTTGGATATTTGTATAATAAGGATACAAAATAAAATAATATATAAAGGAGAGAATGCATGGAAAATCGTAAAAAAGAAATTGTAAAAATGTTATTAAATCAAAATTTAGAGGAAAAAGATGAAGAAGAAATAATTGATTTATTACTTAATAATCCTATTTCAATTGATGTTGATAAAGAAAATGATGCCAAGATGACTTTTGGTGATAAAGTGGCAGATAAATTATCTGAGGTAGCTGGGAGTTGGACCTTTATTATTGGTTTTTGTTTATTTTTACTTTTTTGGATAATTTTAAATACTTATTTATTAACTAAATCCCCTGACCCTTATCCTTTTATCTTACTTAATTTGTTGCTTTCCTGCTTAGCCGCTTTACAAGCTCCAATTATTATGATGAGTCAAAATAGACAAGCTAAAAAAGATACTATTAGAAATAAAAATGACTATCGAACTGATTTAAAAAGTGAACTTATTTTGGAACAATTATATGATCATTTAGAATTAGTTCTTAAAAATCAAAATAAAATATTAAGTTATTTAAAAGAAAAGGAAGATAAGAACAAATAAGACTATTGAGCAATCAATAGTTTTTAAATCCTGTAAATTGTATTTGTCAAATTAAATGTAAAATTTCAAAAATAGTTGACAAAAACATTTTCTTTTTGACATTCTTTTGATAGTATTAAAATGAAAAGAGAAGAATATTAAAAGGAGTGGAAGATATGAAAAACAAATTGTTAGGACTATTGGCACTTACAATTAGTTCTATGGGATTAATATCCGGGGTTAATGCTACATGTACAAGTGATTCAAAGGGTGCCGAGGTGAGAATTAATCATGTTACAGGTAATACTCAAGAATATTGTACTAAAGTAAATGAATCTTTTGCGAATGTTCAAAATGGAGACACAATTACTTTAATGCAACCAGTAAATATTGGAAAAGAATATGTCAAGGTGGTATCAGAAAAAGCAACTAATTTTACATTAGATTTAAATGGTCAAACATTAAGTAATGATGATTCATCAACATTACCAGTATTGGTTGTTAATAAAGAAGGTATAACATTAACAATTGTTGATAGTGGTAAGACTGGAAAAATTGTTCAAAATGCTGCAACTACTGGTGTACTTGCGCAAAAAGGTACTTTAATACTTGAAGGTGGTACTTATATTCGCGAAAATGAAACAAAACCATTTCCAGTTGTTCAAGTTGGCGCATATGATAAAGATAATAATGAAGCATATACTGATAAAGCAAAATTAATTATTAAAGATGGAACTGTTATTGAAGGATTTTATGGTGTAATGACTGATGGTACTAAAAATGATATTGATATTCAAGGTGGTACCATAAATGTTAAAAACTTTGCTGTATCTGGTAATGGTGCAACTACTAAGGAATCCACAATTACTATTTCTGGTGGAACACTTACTAGTACAGAAAATGCTGGTATATATCATCCTCAATCTGGAACATTAACTATTTCTGGTGGTAACATTTCAGGTATTTTTGGAATTGTTGCTCGTCAAGGTGAAATTACTATTAAAGACAAAGCAAATATTACAACAACGGGAGATACAAATAAAAATTACTGTGCAGGGGACGCTAAAAAAGATGGTTCATGTGTAGAATTACCAGGTGGAACTGGAGTTATCGTTGATAATACAGAATCTGAATATCCTAATAAAGCTAAAGTAACTATTGAAAATGGTAAATTTACTACAACCGGAAAAAGCGTATTGTCATATGAAGATGAAACGAATAACGAAAAATATATCGTTGTAAATGGTGGTACTTTTAATCCAAAAGTTGACGCAAGTTATTTAGCGAAAGGCGTTGAACAATCAGAAAATGGTGTAGTAGGTAAAAAATATACAATTACTCCAGAAGAATCCGTAAACGGGAGTTTTACAGTTCCTGATGAAGCCATTGCTGGTGAAACTGTAACAGTAACAGTTACTCCTGCTTCTGGTTATCAACTAGATAAAATTACAGTTACTAAAGGAGAAGAAAGTATTACGGTAAATGCTGACAATACATTTGTAATGCCAGATGGTGCAGTAACAGTAACAGTAACATTTAAATTAATACCAAGTAAACCAGTCGAAGATAAAAATGATATCGTAGTCGAAGAACCAACAGGTGATGAAAATGTAGCTCTTTCAACAGAAGCAAGTGATATCTTAAAAGATTCATTACTAAATACTGAAGATGAAGAATTAAAAGAAATATTAGAAAATAATGAAAATGTAACAATTGCTTTAGAAACAGAAAAGATAACGAAAGAATCATTAAGTAAAGAAGAAATTGAAAAATTTGAAAGTATAATTGAAAATGCTAAAATTAG
>CANQNA010000027.1 GCA_947625005.1 uncultured Bacilli bacterium | reverse complement strand
GTAATGATTATCCTAAAAATATAAAATTAGAGAGCGAGGAATAATAATGTTATTAATAAAATTAAATATTCAACGTTTTGCTCATAAAAAAGGACAATCTTCAACTCAAAACGGTAGAGATTCAGCAGGTCGTAGATTAGGGGCTAAAAGAGCTGATGGTCAAAGTATTAATGCTGGTGGTATTATTTATCGTCAAAGAGGAACAAAGATTTTTCCAGGTAAAAATGTTGGAATGGGAAAAGATCATACACTTTATGCTCTAGTAAATGGTGTTGTTAAATATGAACGTTTAGGTAGAGATAAAAAGAAAGCAAGTGTTTATGAAGTTGAAGCTTAATATTGTTTAAGCTTTTTTTATGTGTTAATATTATATTGGAAGTAGGATATGTATGGATTTAAGTAATCAAGTTATAATTAATAAAGGACTCTTTAATAACATTAGTGTAATGGAAAATACTTTAGAGAGTTTTAAATTAGCTTTTTCAAAAGATTATATTGTTCGTTTTAGTTTAAATATTTTAAAAGATAATAATGTAATTATTTTTGATTCTTCTGCATTAGAAAGATTGTTAAATTTAAAAGATAATATTAACACTTATAATTATGAAGATTTAGATTATCTTGCTAGTTTTAAAATTTTAAAATTACTTGATATTAAAGAGATTTGTATAAATAAAATTATGATTATTTTTATTCCTGAGTATCCTAAAAAATTGTTGCAAAGTATTGTAAAAGAATTAAAACAATTGCAAGCTAAAATCATTATTGAGAGTGATAGTATAAAAGTTTTAAAATATTTTAAAAAATTAAATTATTCTGTTTCTTTATTAATTAATTATGAAAATAAATCTAAAATAAATTCATTATTTAAACCAGATATTTATAATTTAGAAATAGATTTATTTGATAAGAAGTATATTAAAATTTTAAGAGAAAATTATTATACATTAGGTTCGATAGTTTATAATAGTGAAAAATTACTAGAAAATAAGGATGTATATGATAATTTAGTTGTGGAAAATAATTTAAATTAAATTGACTTAGAATAAGTCTTTTTTTATTGAATTAAACTATAAAATATTTTATAATTAATTTAGAATAGGATGATAGATATGAAAATATTAGTTGTTAGTAAACCTCATTATAATTATTATTTACCTTTAGTAGATTTTCCTCGTAATGGGGACTTGTTTAATATTGATTCTGCCATTACTTCTATTTATGGTGAAGCTAATGTTGCGGCATATATGCTGGCGAAATATGGAATAGATGTTTCTTATACGGGAATAACTGGTAAAGATGAAGCGGGAGAAAAATTTAGAAAAATATTAGAAGAAGCTAACGTTGATATTAGATATATGGAAATGGATTATGAGCAAAATACAGATGTAAGTTATTCTATAATTAAAACTGAAAAAACAGGTTTTGCTCGTATCAAAGTAAATAGCATGAAAAAAGATTTAGTAAAGTATAAATATGATTTTACTCCTGATTTTATTGTATTTGATGATAAAGATTTTAGTGGAGCAAACGCTATTTTAAATAATTATTCTAATGTTCCTACTATTTTTTATGGAGATAAGCCAACAAAAGATGCTATAAATATGTGTAAAAGAGCAACTTATGTAGTGTGTAATATTAATTTTGCTAGTAAATTAACTGGTTTAGAAATAGAATTACATAAGCCTAAAACTATTGTTAATTTATATCAAAAATTAATTGATTTATATCAATGTACATGGATTATTACTTTAGGAGAACATGGAGTAATTTATTGTAATGATATGCAAGTTAAAATGATTCCTGGTATTCCTACAGAGGTTAAAGATGCTGATAAAGCAGGAGGTATTTTCTTTGGAACTTTTGCTTATTGTATTATTAATGGGTTAGATATAGAAGAAAGTGTTAGACTAGCTAATATAAATGCTAGTGCATCTTTAGGAGAAATAGGGGCATCTACCGGTTTTTTAGCAACTGATAAATTAATGAGTTATAAGGTAGTACACGTAACAGAAAATACTAATCAAGTAGAAAGCTTGGATGAAAATCAAGCTCAAGTGGAAACTATAAATTCTAATCAGATAAACAATCAAAATGAAGGATTAAATCAAGTATCAACTCCGGAAATAAATACTACTAACGAGATAAATTCAATGACTGGACAAACTTCGGAACAAGTACAAGTAACGCCACAAATTAATCAAACTTCAGAGATGAATAATAATCCTCAAATGGTTATGCAACAACAAAATCAAGAACCAACACAATCTGTTGAGGTAAATACGGAAAATAATGTTCAGTGATGTATTTTTAAATATTTTGCCATCATTAGATTTACATGGTTATTCTAGTGATATGATAGAAGTTCTTATATCAGATTTTCTATTAGAAAATTATAGATTAGATAAGAAAAAAGTTGTCATAATTCATGGTAAAGGAGAAGGTATTTTAAAAAATAAATGTCAAGAAATTTTAAAAAAAGATAAAAGAGTTAGTAAATTTTATTTAGATGGATTTAACACAGGATGTACAATAGTTGAAATGAATGATTAAGTGTGTTAGAATACCCCAAAAAACGAGGTGAATTTTATGTTCGTAGACGAAGTAACAATTAAAGTTAGTGCAGGAAAAGGTGGAGATGGTTGTACTTCTTTTCGTCGAGAAAAATTTGTGGAAATGGGTGGACCTAATGGAGGCAATGGCGGAAGAGGCGCTAATATTATTTTTAAAACTAAATCTGGTTTAAAAACTTTAATAGATTTAAAAATGATGAAACATATTAAGGGAGATAAAGGAATTAATGGTAAAGGTAGTGATCGTAATGGAGCAAGTGCAGAAGATGTTGTAATTAATGTTCCTCAAGGTACTACTATAGTTGATACGGAAACCGGTTTAATAATTGCTGATTTAGTTAATGTTGGTGATGAAATAATAGTTGCTCATGGTGGAAGAGGTGGAAGAGGTAATAAAGCTTTTGCCACTCATGAAAATCCTGCTCCTAAAATGAGTGAACTAGGAGAACCTGGGGAAGAAAAAATTATTAAATGTGAATTAAAAATGTTAGCTGATGTTGGTCTTATTGGTCTTCCAAGTGTTGGGAAAAGTACAATTTTAAGTATGATAAGTAATTCTAAACCAAAAATAGGTGCTTATCATTTTACTACTTTATCACCTAATTTAGGAGTAGTTAAAGTTCAAGATAAAACTTTTGTAATGGCGGACCTCCCTGGTTTAATTGAAGGGGCTAGTGAAGGGATTGGATTAGGTCATAAATTTTTACGACATGCTATGCGTACTAAAGTGCTTGCTCACGTAATAGATATGGGTGCTAGTGAGGGACGAGATCCTATTAATGATTATGAAATTATCAACAATGAGATTAAATTATATAGCGATAAATTGGCTAATAAATCAAGTATTGTAATTGCTAATAAAATGGATTTAGTTGGTGCTCAAGAAAATTTAGTGAAATTTAAAAAGAAATATCCTAATTTAGAAGTATTTGAATTATCAGCAATTTCAAATGAGGGTTTTTCAGAACTTTTGAATCGTCTTGCTGAATTAGTAGACAGCGTTGATGATGTAAAATTATATGATGAATCAGAGTTTAATCATGTTTTATATAAATTTGAAGAAAAAAATCCTTTTACTATAACTAAAGATGGAAATATTTGGGTAATTAGTGGAAAAGAGATAGAAAAAGCTTTTGATATGACTAGATTTACTGAAGATGAATCTATAGCCCGTTTTAGTAGAATACTAAAAGCGATGGGAATTGAAGAAGAGTTAGAAAAAATGGGAGCAAAAAGAGGAGACGAAGTTCAAATAAAAGATTATATTTTTGAATTTAAAGATTGATTCTAATAAAAAAATACAGATTTTTCTGTATTTTTTAGTCTTCTTTTATACCTAATATTTTTAATTCTTTACTAATATCTTCTTTAACAAATAATTCAATTGGAATATCTAATTTTAAAGCAAAATAATAAAGCACTGCTAGAGAAAAGGTTTGTTCTGTTTTCTTTGATTCAATATTACCTATAAAACCTCGAGAAAAAGTAGAATTTTCACTTAGCTGTTCTTGAGTTAAACCACGATATTTACGGAATAATTTTAATCTTTTGCTCGCTCTTTTATAAATTTCTTTAATATCCTCATTTTTATTCATAATTCTCTCCATAGTTAAATTTTAACAATTAATTTTTAAAATAAATATCAGTGTATAATTGCAAATATTAATTAAAAGTTTGTTTATTTTTTAAAAATTCTCTGTAAATTTTTCCAATTGCTCTTTTTTCAATACGGGAAACGTAACTACGAGAAATCTTTAATTCATCTGCTATTTCTTTTTGAGTTTTACTTAAGGTATTATTTAGTCCATATCTTTTTATAATAATTTCTCTTTCTCTATTATTTAAGACTTTTAAATACTTATTTAAACTAGTAATATTTTCTTTAGTATTTAAATCATCTAATAAATTATTTTCTTCTAAAGTTAAGACATCTATTAAATTAATTTCATTTCCTTCTTTATCATAACCAATTGAATCATTAAGACTAACATTATTATTATGTTTTTTATTAGAACGAAAATACATTAGAATTTCATTTTCGATACATTTTGCAGCATAAGTTGTTATTTTAATATTCTTATTGCTTTTAAAAGAATCTATTCCTTTAATTAAGCCAATTGTTCCAATACTAATTAAATCATCAGTAGATGTATCATTGGATTCATACTTTTTAACTATATGAGCGACTAAGCGTAAATTATGTTCAATTAACGTATTTCTGGCTTCTTTATCTCCTAAAAGCATTTTTTCTATAGCCTTTTTTTCTTCTTCCTCTTTTAGAGGATCAGGGAAAACATTAATTGAGTAGCTCCCGGTAAAAAATAATAAATCTTTTATTAAGCTAATTAAATGAAGTAACAAATAAACCACCTAATAGAATATATTTAATATTACAAAAAAAATACTTTTTTTCTTAAAAGTTTTTTGTTATTATAAGTTTCAAGGTGTTTTATATGGAAGAAAATTTTAAAGATATTTATAATCAAGTAAATTCAACTATTTTACAAAATAAATTAGATATAACAACCTTAAAATTAATTCATAAATTATTATTTAAAGATTTAAAATATTCTGGAGAGTTCAGAAATTATATTCGAGATGATTGTGAATATATTATAGAAGAGCAAATAAATTTAGTAAAAAATGCTTTAGATGAAAGTTTTACTCAGGAAGAATTTATGTTAGTTTTAATTAGATGCATTTCTATTATATATTTATACCAACCATTTATGGATGGTAATCATCGAGTTTGTTTATTATTAGCAAAAATATTAATGGAGTTAAAAGGATTTAAGATGAGGAAAATAGAAGAAAGTTATTTTGATATAGAAATTATTCCTATACTATATTCTAAAGATGATGAAATTTCTGAAAATATGATGATACCAATAAAAAAATTAATTGATAATAATTAAATATTAGTTGTATTTTTTTAAGTGTTTTGATAAAATATTAGTGGTTTTTAAACCAAATACACACAAAAGTTGATTAAATTGCCTAGTGGCTGTATGTCGGTGATTTAAGAAGAGACTTTTGGAAGAAAAACAAAAGGAGAGTGAAAATTTATGGCTGTTGTTTCTATGAGTTATTTATTAGAAGCAGGTGTTCATTTTGGACATCAAACAAAAAGATGGAATCCGAAAATGAAGGAATACATCTTTACTGCAAGAGATGATATTTATATTATTGATCTTGAAAAAACTGCAGCATGTATTGAACGTGCTTATGCAGAAATTAAGCGTATTGCTGAAAATGGTGGAAAGTTCTTATTTGTAGGGACTAAGAAACAAGCTAGTGAAGCTAGTGTTGAAGAAGCTTTAAGAAGTGAAAGCTTTTATGTAACTGAAAGATGGTTAGGAGGAACATTAACTAATTTCCGTACTATTAGAAGAAGAGTTAAAAGACTTGAAGAAATTGAAAATATGGAAAAAAATGGAATGTTTGATGTTTTACCTAAAAAAGAAGTTATTGGACTTAAAAAAGAATATGAAAAATTAAATAAAGTATTATGTGGTATTCGTAATATGGATAGACTTCCTAACGCTTTAATTATTGTTGACCCTAAAAAGGAATTTAATGCAATTAGAGAAGCAAGAAAATTAAATATTCCAGTATTTGGAATTGTTGATACTAATTGTGATCCTGATGATGTAGATTATGTAATACCTGGTAATGATGATGCTATAAGAGCGGTTAAGGTAGTTTTAGGAGTTTTAAATAATGCTATTTGTGAAGCTAAAGGATTAGAAATAGTAGATTATATAACAGAAGAAGAAAAACCAAAAGCAGCTGGTAAAAAAGAAGAAAAATCAGAAGAAGTAAAGAAAGTAAAAGAAGAAACTAAAAAAGTAGTAGAAGAAAAGAAAGAAAAACCAAAAAAAGAAATTGAGAAAAAAGAAGTTAAAGAAAAAGAAGATTTAAGTTCTAAAACTTTAGTTGAATTAAAACAAATTGCTAAAGCTCAAGGATTAAAAGGATATTCTACTATGAAAAAAGATGAACTTCTTAATGCTTTAAATTAGAATGAAAGGGGAATATTAATGATTACTGCAAAACAAGTAAGTGAATTACGTGAAATAACTGGTTCAGGAATGATGGACTGTAAAAAAGCTTTAACTGAAACCAATGGTGATATTAATGCTGCTGTTGATTGGTTAAGAGAAAAAGGATTTGCTAAAGCAACTAAAAAAGCTGATAGAATTGCTGCAGAAGGTTTAGCAAATGTTTATATAGATGGTAATAAAGCAGTTATTTTAGAAGTAAATAGTGAAACTGACTTTGTTTCTAAAAATGAAGAATTTAAAGAAATGATAGATACTATTGGAAAATCTATTTTGAATAGTAATGTAACAACTTTAGAAGAAGCTTTAAATGTAAAAGTTGCAGAGGGAACTATTAATGATTTAATAGTAGCTAAAACTGCTAAAATTGGAGAAAAATTATCTTTAAGAAGAATTGAAGTTGTAGAAAAAACTGATGAAGATAATTTTGGTGCATATTTACATATGGGAGGAAGAATTGCTGTTTTAACTGTAGTTAAAGGAGCTAATACAGAAGTTGCTAAAGATGTTGCTATGCAAGCTGCAGCAATGAAACCTGAGTATTTATGTGAAAGTGATGTTCCAGAGAGTGTCATTGCTAGAGAAAAAGCAGTTTTAACTGAACAAGCTATTAATGAAGGAAAGAAACCAGAAATTGCAGAAAAAATGGTCGCTGGTAGAATAAAGAAATTCTTTAAAGAAATATGTTTAGTAGACCAAGCTTTTGTCAAAGATTCAGATCTTTCTGTAAATGATTATGTTAAAAATAATGGAGGAGAAGTTATTAAAATGGTTCGTTTTGAAGTAGGCGAAGGAATGCAAAAAAGAGAAGAAAACTTTGCTGAAGAAGTAATGAGCCAAATTAATGGATAATCTAGGGTAACCTAGATTTTTCTTTTCCCTTAAATTTTTCTCGTTTTTTTCTTTAATTTATGTTACAATAAAAATAATAGAGGGTGTTAGTGTGAATATAGTTGAGATTATTACGAAAAAGAAAAATTCTCAAGAACTAACTAAAGAAGAATTAGAATTTTGTTTTAATGGTTACTTAAGAAAAAAAGTAAGTGATGCTCAAATGAGTGCACTTTTAATGGCTATTGTAATAAATGGTATGACTTTTAAAGAAACAAAAAATTTAACTCAAATCTTTATAGATAGTGGAGAAATTTATGATTTAAGTTCTGTTAAAACACCTGTAGTTGATAAGCATTCTACGGGAGGAGTGGGAGATACTACTACTATGGTGGTCGGTCCTATTATAGCAGCATGTGGTTTAACTATGGCTAAGATGAGTGGGCCAGGCTTAGGTAATACAGGCGGGACTATTGATAAATTAGAAAGTATTCCTGGTTTTAAAACAGATATTACGAAAGAACAATTTCTTTCTTTAGCTAAAAAAGTTGGTTTTTGTATTTCTCGGCAAACAGATAATTTAGTTCCTATGGATAAAATAATTTATAATTTACGTAATTTAACTGGTACTACTGAATCGATTCCTTTAATTGCTTCCAGTATAATGTCTAAAAAAATAGCAAGTGGTGCTAGTATCATTCTCATTGATATAAAAGTAGGAGATGGCGCATTAATAAAAACTGAAGAAGATGCTAAAACTTTAAGTGATTGGTTAATTAAAATAGGAAAATCTTTCCAAAAAAAAGTTATTACAATATTTACTCCTATGAATACTCCTTTAGGGGATTCTATAGGAAATGCTATAGAAGTTTTAGAAGCAATTAAGGTATTAAAAGGAAAGAATAGTTCTTTAAAAAATATTTCCTTTGAAATTGCTACAAAATTAATAAGTGCTGCTAAAAATATTAGTGAAGAAAAAGCTTATAAAGAAGTAGAAGAAAGTATAAATTCAGGTAAAGCTATCGAAAAATTTGCTCTTTTTGTAAAAAGTCAAGGAGGAGATTTAGCAAAACTGGATTTATCTGATGATGTAGTGGCAATTAAAGCAAATAAAAGTGGAACACTTGTAAATATAGATGCATTAGGCATTGGTTTGCTCTCTTTAAAATTGGGAGTAAATAAAACTAGTGAATCTGATAAGATAAAAACGAACACTGGTATAAGACTTTTAAAAAAGATAGGAGATAAAGTAAAAAAAGGTGATTTACTTGCTTATCTTTTTATAGAAAGGCCAGTAAAGTTTACAAAAAAAGATTTTAATTGTTTTGAAATATTATAAAAATATGATATTATTGTTATAGTAAGGATTGGTGTTATGTTTGGTAAGATAAAAAATATTAATGATTCAACAGCAGCTGTATTTATTAATAAAGAAGGTGGAATAGTACCTAATTTAATGAATTTACACGTTGTATTTGAAGATAATGTTGGAAAAATTTTGGGAGAAGTAAAAGAAGTTGATGAAGATTTAGTTTATATTGATTTAAAAGGAGAATTTGTTGGAGATAAATTTATTGCAGGTACAATAAAAAAACCAACTTTAACAAGTACAATTAGAGTAATTACAAAACCAGAATTGGATATTATAATGGGAGTAAATGATGAAGATTCTATTTATATTGGAAAAAGTCCAATATATCCTGAAAGAAATATTTATGCAAAAATTAACGATTTATTTTCTAACCATTTAGCAATTATGGGTAATACAGGTAGTGGTAAAAGTTGTAGTGTAGCTCGTATAGTTCAAAATGTCTTTTTAAATAAAAATTTCTTAACATATAATGCAAATATTTTTATGTTTGATGCTTATGGAGAGTATAAAAATGCTTTTAAAGTATTAGATCAAATTAATCCTAATTATCAATATAAATTCTTAACTACTAATCCAGAGGATCCAACAGATGCAGTTTTACAAATACCAATCTTCTTGCTTAAAGATGATGATATTGCCCTTCTACTTAATGCTGATAATCATGCTCAATTAACGATTATTGCAAGAATGATTAAACTTGCCAAAATCTTTAGTAAACATGATGAAAATTCTATAAAACTTAAAAACCATTTAATTGCTAAAGCAATTATGTCAGTATTATTCTCAAATAAAACAGCAGCATTAAAGAAAAATGATATATTTACAATTATTTCTAGTTGTAGTACTAATGAATTTAATTTAAATGCTGAATTACAAGGAATAGGATATACACGTATATTTAGCGATTGTTTTAAAATAGATAGAAATGGAGAATTTGGTGAAAGTGTTCTATTAAATGAATATGTTAGAAAGTTTATTAATGATTCTCTAGAAGAAAGTATTCCTACACCAACAGATGCTTTCTACAATTTAAAAGATTTAGCGGGAGCTTTAGACTTTACTTTAATCGGTGAAGGATTCTTAGATAATCAAACTATTCAAGATCATGCAACAATTTTACAAGTTCGTTTAAATTCTATCTTAAATGGACCTGAAGCAGCATATTTTGATTATCCTGAATATATTGATTTAGATAATTATGTATCTAGTTTAATTGTTTTAAATAATAAAAGAAGCCAAATTGTTAATATAAATTTAGAAAATGTTAATGATGGACTTGCTAAGAACATAGTTAAAATTATGAGTAGAATACTTTTTGATTTTTCTAAAAGTTTAAAAGATAGAGCAAGTATTCCTTTCCATTTATTTGTAGAAGAAGCCCATAGATATGTAGTTGCAGATAATGATAATTTCTTACTTGGTTATAACATTTTTGAACGTATTGCAAAAGAAGGTAGAAAATACGGAGTAATACTAAACTTAATTAGTCAAAGACCTGTTGAAATAAGTGAAACTGTTATATCACAAATGAGTAACTTCTTAATTTTGAAAATGACACACCCTAGAGATCTAGAATATATTGAAAAGATGTTACCTAATATTTCTAATGATATTATTAATAAACTTAATTCATTACAAAGTGGTACATTAGTATCATTTGGTAATGCTTTCAAAATACCTCTTTTAATTAAAATGGATTTACCTAATCCATTACCATACAGTTCTAACTGTGATGTATTAAATAGATGGAAACAATAAAAAATTTAGAAACTTTCTAGATTTTTTATATAAAATTTTATTAAAAACTTGACATAAAATTAGCAATAATATACAATTAATTTAAATAATAGGGAAATATAAAAAATAGGATAGAGGTTTTAACTAATGAGAAAAACAGGATTCACTCTAATAGAAATTATTGTTTCTATAGCAATAATTTCTGTAATTGGTGTTACTTTTACTTTTGGAACTGTTCATTATAATAAAGTTGCTAAAGAAAAACAACTTGATAATTTACATTCAGAGTTTGATAATGCTTTAAAAGTTTATTTAGCAAGTAATAATGATGCTTTAGTAAATGTTAATAGATATACTGAAGGAGCTGTTATAACTTTAGAAACTTTAAAAAATGCTGGTTTAATCGATGATAATATAGTAGATCCTACGAATAATAAGACATTAGATTATAAAAATAACTATTATGTTGTTGCTAATGCAGTGTTGTTAGAAAATGAATTATCTGATGAGGATATTCTTAAAGAGTGTGATAATAAAGGTGTAAGTATTGATACTTTTTCTAGTTGGGATTTAAAGGAAATAGATACTTCGAAAACTATTTATATTTGCCCTAAAAATTATAATGATTTATCTAAACAAATAGCAGATTTACAAACGGATGTGAATTCATTAAAAGATAGAGTAAAAACTTTAGAAGAGAATGCAACCTTTGTTCCTTTACTGGAAAATGGTTATATTGCTAAAGGAGAAAATCCTAAAAATTGGGTTGTTTTTGAAGTAAAGAGTGATACAACAAAACCAACTTCTTTTCCAAGTGACAGCGAACAAAATTTATGGAGAATATTTTCTTATATAGAAGGAGAATTAAAATTAGTTTATAATAAAACTATAGGTATTGATCCTGATTATGATTATGAACCTAAGTATAGTATTGAACACCATAGAGTAGATGGCACAGGTTGGTTTTCTAGCGAAATTGAAGGAGCAACTCCTTTGAAACAGAATTTAGTAGATAGTTTAATTCATAAAAATTATGTTAAAAAAACAAATTATTATTATGAATATAATTGGCAAAGTAGAGTATATAATTTGAATTTAGATAAACCAATATCAGATTATATGGGGGTATTATCCATTAATGATTATAATCAAATTAAAGGTAGTGGTGATTGGCTTCCTAAGCCTTTTATAATTGGATATTCACTTGTTGGTTTAGGTGGTAGTCGTCAATGGAATCTTAATTTGACAACTAATGGAGGAATAAACAATACTACGGGGGGATGGCCATATCTTCCTGTTGTAACTCTAAAAGATAAAGTAAAAATTGTTAAAAATGATTCTTGTGCTAAAGGAACAACTTTAGGTACAAAAGAATGCCCTTATAAATTATCTTGTGATGATTGTTAAAGACTAATTTTTAGTCTTTTTCTTTTTATGTAAAATATTTTTATAAATTAGCACTCATATATTGACAAGTGCTAAGCATAATATTATAATGTAATTAGCACTTTAAAATGTGTGGTGCTAACAAGGAAGTGAGTGCATGGGCGAAAGACAAAGTAACTTATTAAGAGAAATTGTTGAATCGTATGTTAAAACAGTTAAACCTGTTGGATCTAAATCTTTGTGTGAAAAATTCAATTGTAGTAGTGCAACTATCAGAAATGATATGGCTTACTTAGAAGAATTAGGTTATTTAGAAAAAACTCATACATCTAGTGGTAGAATTCCCTCCGAGGCAGGATATCACTATTATATAGAACATTTAATGAAACCTAAAGAAATTACTGGAGATGATTTGTTAAAACTTCAAACTATTTTAAATAATAAAGATTTAGATTTAAGTAGTGCAATTACTAAAGCTATGGAAATCATTGCAGATCTGACTAATTATACTAGTATAGTTTTAGGACATGCTAGCAAAAATAATACTTTAAAACAAGTTAGTGTTGTACAATTAGATGAACGAAAAATAGTAGCAGTGATTATTACTAATACTGGTCATGTTGAGAACAAACAAGTAAGTATAAGTGAAAATATTGATATTAAAGAAATCGTCAAAATTTCTGAGATTATTAATAAAGAATTGATAGGCACACCAATTGAAGATGTGGCAAGTAGATTAGAGTTTGAAATTAAACCTAAAATTGCTGATATATTCCAAAGATATGAACAAATTTACACAATGTTTTATGATGCTTTTAGAGAAATGGCTGGTAAAGATAATGATATTTTCTTTGGAAGAAAAACTAATATTTTAAAACAACCTGAGTATAATGAAGCAACTAAGATTAAAGAAATGATTGGAAAATTAGAAGATGTCGATTTAGTCAAAAAAATAGAAACAGACGATAATGAAGTTAATATTTATATAGGCGATGAAACTGAATTTGATCCAAATGTAACAATTGTTAAAACTAGTTATAATGTTCAAGGACAATCAGGAACAATTGCTGTTATTGGGCCTAAAAGAATGGAATATGATCGAGTAGTTACTTTACTTAATTTTTTAAAAGACTACATAGAAAGGTAGAAAAATGAAAGAAGAAGAGTTAAAAGATAAATTAAAAAAAGCAGAGAAAGCAGAAAAAGCAGAGAAAAAAGTAGAAAAAAAAGAAAATAAAGAAATTCTAGGGTTAAAGAAAACTATTGAAAAGTTAGAAAATGAGTTAAAAGGAACTCAAGAAAAGTTTTTAAGAAATAACGCCGAACTCGCAAATTTTAAAAGACGTAAAGAAGAAGAAACTGCACAATATTTAAAATATGCTAATGAAAATTTAATTATGGAACTTTTACCAATTATCGATAATTTTGAGCGGGCAATAAAATTAGATGATAATGATTTAAGTGATGAAGTAAGTAAATTTTTAAGTGGTTTCAAAATGATTTTTGGAAATATGAATAATATTTTACAAAAGTTTGAAGTTACGGAAATAGAGGCAATGGGGGTAGAATTTGATCCGAATGTTCATCAAGCAGTATTGATGGAATCAGATAAATCTAAGCCTGCCGGAGTTGTCTTAGAAGTATTACAAAAAGGTTATAAATATAAAGATAAAGTTATTAGACCTGCCATGGTCAAAGTAAATGAATAGGAGAGTGAATAATATGGCAAAAATAATAGGTATCGATTTAGGTACAACTAATAGTTGTGTT
>CANQNA010000026.1 GCA_947625005.1 uncultured Bacilli bacterium | reverse complement strand
AAATTAAAGTAAGACAACTTTACACGTGAGTTTGTCTTTTTTTTTAATTCATGATATATTTTAAAAGGTGATAATATGGCTAAATATGATGAAAACTCAATTAAAATTTTGGAGGGACTAGAAGCTGTTAGAAAAAGACCTGGTATGTATATAGGCTCTACTGATAAAAGAGGTCTACATCATTTAGCATGGGAAATTATCGATAATTCTATTGATGAAATTATTAATGGATATGGTAGTAAAATAAGAATAAGAATAAATAAAGATAATAGTTTAACCGTAACTGATGATGGTAGAGGAGTTCCTATTGGAATGCACTCTAGTGGTAAAAGTACTCCCGAAGTTATATATACTATTTTACATGCTGGCGGTAAATTTAGTGAAGCAGGTTATAAAGTAAGTGGCGGACTTCATGGAGTAGGTGCAAGTGTTGTTAATGCTTTAAGTGAATGGATGGATGTTACAATTTGCCGTGATGGAAAAATTTGTAATATTAAATTCAAAAATGGGGGAGAAGTAGACAAACCTCTTCATGAAATTGGTACTACAAAAAAAACAGGAACTAGTGTAACTTTTAAACCTAATGCTGAAATCTTTAAAAATTGCAATTTTAGTTTTACAACACTATGTGAACGTATGCAAGAAAGTGCTTTTTTATTAAAGGGTTTAACTATTGAATTAGAAGACGTTGAAGATGAAAAAAGTATAACTTATCATTATGATGAAGGATTAAAATCTTTTGTTGAATATATTAATGAAGATAAAAAAGTTCTTCATGATGTAGTTTCTATTAATGGTGTTAAAAATAATATTGAAGTGGAAATTGCTTTACAATATACTGATAGTTATAATGAAAATTTATTATCATTTGTTAATAATGTTAAAACTATTGATGGTGGTTCTCATGAAGTTGGATTTAAAACTGGTATTACTAAAGTATTTAATGATTATGCGAGAAATAATGGATTATTAAAAGCGAAAGAAGCTAATTTTGATGGGTCAGACGTTAGAGAAGGATTAACCGCTGTCATTAATTTAAAAATTCCAGAAAATTTATTACAATTTGAAGGTCAAACTAAAGGTAAACTAGGAACACCGGAAGCTCGTAATGCTGTAGAAACTGTAGTTTATGATAATTTAAAATTTTACTTAGAAGAAAATAAAAAAATTGCTTCATCAATTATAGAAAAAGCTCAAAAAAGTAAAATTGCTAGAGAAGCAGCAAGAAAAGCTAGAGAAGAAGCGAGAAACGGTAAAGGGAAAAAAGGGGAAGTTCGTTCTTTAAGTGGGAAATTAACTCCTCCTCAACAAAAAAATGCCAAAATTAACGAATTATTTTTAGTAGAAGGACAATCTGCAGGAGGTTCCGCTAAAAAAGGAAGAGACCGTAAATATCAAGGTATTTTACCTCTTCGTGGAAAAATTTTAAATACGGAACGTGCTAGTACCAATGATATTTTTAAAAATGAAGAAATCAACACCATAATTCATTGTGTAGGTGCGGGAATTGGGGCAGATTTTAATATAAAAGATATTAATTATGATAAGGTTATTATCATGACAGATGCCGATGATGATGGTTCTCATATTCAATGTCTGCTCTTAACCTTCTTTTACCGTTTTATGAGACCGTTAATTGAAGAAGGACATTTATATATTGCAATGCCTCCTTTATATAAAGTAAATTTGAGCAACAAAAAGCATGAATACTTTTGGACAGATGAAGAATTGAAAGAATTCACTGAGGGTAAAAGTAATTCTACATACACTATTCAAAGATTTAAAGGTTTAGGAGAAATGGATCCAGTCCCTCTTTGGGAAACTACTATGAATCCTGAAACTCGAAATTTAATAAAAGTAAATATTAATGATATCGCTCTTGCAGAAAAAAGAGTAAGTGTATTAATGGGAGATGTAGTTGAACCAAGAAAAGAATGGATTAATGAAAATGTAGACTTTTCTTTGGAAGATGATTATCAAATATAGGTGAGTAATGAAATTAGTAGAAGATTTTAAAGAATATAAAATTTTAGATATGGCTAAAGGTTTAAAATTAGAAAGTTGGAATGGAGTAATTTTATCTCGACCTGATCCCCAAATAATTTGGAATGATAAACAACATGAAAATTTATGGAATAAAGTAGATGCTTTATATCATAGAAGTAAAACTGGAGGAGGAAATTGGGAAATAAACAAAAATGTTAATACTTGGCAAATACATTATCAAGATTTAACTTTTAATTTAAAATTAATGGGATTTAAACACACAGGGTTATTTCCTGAACAAGCTTATAATTGGAATTTAATTAGAGAAAAAATAAGAAATTCTAAAAAAGAAGTCAAAGTTTTAAATTTATTTGCCTATACTGGAGCAGCTTCTGTGGCCTCATTAATTGAAGGGGCTAGTGTAGTTCATGTTGATTCATCAAGAGGGATGATTGATTGGGCTAAAGAGAATGTAAAATCCAATCATTTAGAAGATAAACCTATTCGTTTTATTGTTGATGATGTAGTAAAATTTGTAGAAAGAGAAATTAGACGAGGGAACACTTACGATATTATTTTAATGGACCCTCCTTCTTTTGGAAGAGGAGCGAATAAAGAAGTTTGGAATATTGAAGATAGTCTTTATTATTTAGTTAGTAAATGTACTGAACTTTTAAGTGATGAACCTTTATTATTTTTAATAAATTCTTATACTACAGGATTAAGTAAAACTATCTTAGAAAATATCTTGAATCTTACTGTAGGGAAAAAATATAAAGGAATAATTTCTTCTGATGAACTAGGAATACGTATGGAAAATTCTAATTTAATTTTACCTTGTGGTATTTATGGAAGATGGGAAAATGAAAATTAATATTCATTTTTTTTCTTGTATGAAATATAGTTAATTAGAAAGGAAATGAAAATGGAAATATTAAAAGTCTCTAGTAAGAGTAATCCAAGTAAAGTTGCAGGGGCAATTGCCAATGTTTTTCGAAATAATGGAAATGTAGAAATTCAAACGATAGGAGCAGGTTCTCTAAACCAAGCTATCAAAGCTATATGCATTGCTCGAGGATTTCTCGCTCCAAGTGGGAAGAATTTAGTAGTAATTCCAGCTTTTTCTGATATAGTAATTGATGGAGAAGAAAAAACAGCAATTAAGTTAGTGATTGAAGCCTTATAGGCTTTTTTTAGTTATTACGTTTAAGTGTAATAACTTGACAGGGATTAAAAAAAAACGTATAATTATTATTGAGTTGATTTTTATGTTAATAAGAGAAAATTATTTAAAAAAAATTAGAGGTTTTTATGATAGTAATTTAATAAAAATATTGGTAGGTATTCGTCGTTCGGGTAAGTCAGTTATATTAAATCAAATAATTGATGAGCTTAAAAAAAAGAAAGTTAATGATGACCATATTATTTATATAAACTTTGAATTTATTGAATTTGAAAAATTACTCGAATATAAAAATTTGAATAAATATATTAAAGAAAAAATTGTCGATGATAAAATATACTATTTGTTATTAGATGAAGTTCAAAATGTAGATAATTTTGAAAAAGTAATTAATTCTTTACGTGCTTCTATAAATAATATTAGTATTTTTATTACAGGTTCTAATTCTAAACTTTTGTCTGATGAACTTTCTACTATTCTTTCAGGTCGTTATGTGACATTTAATATTAATCCCTTGTCATATCAAGAATTTATAAATTTAACGAAAAAAGATGGTTATGATATGGAAACTTTTTGGGATTATTTAAAATGGGGAGGTCTTCCTAACAGAGTAGAGTTTACAAATGAAGATAACATAAAACAATATCTTCATAGTGTATTTGATTCTATAATTTTAAGAGATGTTGTAGATAGATTAGGATTAAAAGATACTATTTTGTTTAATTTGATTTTACAATATATAATTGATACAACTGGAAGAGAATTTTCGGCAAAAAATATAATCAAATATTTAAAAAATGAAAATAGGGAAATATCTTTAGAAACATTATATAAGTATCTTGATGCATTATGTAAAGCATTAATTATTAAAAAAGTATATCGTTATGATATTCATGGTAAGGCTGTATTAAAAACATTAAATAAATATTATATGACAGATTTAGGTATTGCTCAGATAAAAAATAATAATTTTGAAATTAATAAATCTTTTGCTTTAGAAAATGTTATTTATAATGATTTAATATCAAAAGGATATGAGGTTTATATTGGTAAATTAAATAAAGGTGAAATAGATTTTATTGCGAAAAGAGATACAAAAAAAATATATATTCAAGTTGCATATTATTTAACAAATGAAGAGGTTATAGAACGTGAATTTGGAGCATTTAAAGAAATAACAGACGAAAACTCTAAGTATGTTTTAACTTTAGATGATAAGGATTATTCTAGAGAAGGTATAAAACACATGAATATAATTAAGTGGTTATTAGAGATGAAATAAAGCCTTTTATAGGTTTTTTCTTTTTTGTTAAATACTGATTTTCTTTAGATAAACAATCTTACTTCTTTTAATTTTTTTTAAGAAATAGTATAATCAATATGGAGGTTAGTTATGAACTCTATTGCTCAAATTAAAAAAAAGAAAAATTTTCAAATAAATACTACAATAAAAGAATATTTAGATCCTGATTATATATATGTTCCAATTAATGGTGGAGAAAAGATTAAAATAACAAATAATCAAAATGTTTATAAAGGATCAGTTATTTTAAATAAAGATGAAGATAATTACTATAGTTCTATTTCAGGTACTGTAATTGGGGCAACTAAAGTAACTAATTATTTAAATAAAGAATTAAATGCAATTGTTATAGAAAATGATTTTAAGGAAAAAAGTGAAAGAAGAGTTGGAGCCAAAAAATATATTGATAGATATAATGAAGCTGAATTAAAAGAGTTAATTTTAAAATTTAATGCATCTAAAAGAGATATAGAAGGAAAAACATTAATTGTTAATGGTATTGACATGGATCCATTCGAAGAAAATTATAGTTATATGATAAAGAAATATGCTGATAAACTATTAGAATGTATAGATGCTTTAATTGAAATTTTAAAGCTTGATAAATGTTTTTTGGCTATTAAAAATAGTGATGCAGAAAATGTTCAAATGTTAATTAGTAATATAGGGACTTATCCTAATATTGAACTTAAACTAATGCCTGATCGTTATCCTATAGGGAAAAAAGAAATTTTAATCCCAAAATTAACTAATGAAAAAATGCGTCAAAATGGAATTATTTATTTTAATATAGAAGAAGTATTGGCAATTTATGAAGTTTTAAAAAGAAAACAACCTTTATGTGAAAAATTAATAACAATTAGTGGAGATTTAGTAAAAAAACCGGTAGTTGTAAATGCTAAAATAGGGGTATTAATTCGAGATTTAATTGCCAAAAATGTAGAACTTTTGAGTGATAATTATAAAATAGTAGTAAATGGTTTATTAATAGGTCATGAAATAAAAGATAATTGTGTACTAACAAGTGAAATTAGAAGTATTTTCTTAATAGAAGATAAAGAAAACCGTTTAGAAAAAGATTGTATAAATTGTGGAATTTGTTATGCTAATTGTCCTGTTAATATTAATCCTAAATATATGCATGAAGAAAATGATAAAAAAAGTGAAAGATATAAAGAAAAGTGTTTAAAATGTGGACTATGTGCATACCTTTGTCCATCTAAAATTAATTTATTGGAGAGTAAAAAATGAAAGATATTTATATAAAAAGTAATAATTCTATTTTAAAAATGAGTTTAATTTATTTTTTAAGTCTACTACCTCTAATAGGTTATGGTTTTTATAAAAATGGTATTTATCTTTATATAAATCATTATATTAATTTTACAGAAATGTTTAAACCATTAATAATTACCATAACTGGAGGATTAATAGGATCCTTAGTAAATATTATTTATGAAAAAGTTATAAAAAAAAGAAAATATAATCTAAAAGATACTTTGTTTTCTTCTTTTCATATTATATATGGTATCTTAATTGCCTCTTTAACAAGTATAAACACTAATTTTTTCTTATTTTTTCTTATTACTTTCATTTGTTTGTTTGTTTCTAAATTTATTAAAATGCAAAATTTAAATATTGTTGCATTAACTTCATTAATAATAATTTTATTGTCCTATATATTTTTTAAATTTTCTTATTTAAATATTTATGAATCAAGTAAAGTATTTAATTTAAATGCTATAGATTATTTATTTGGAAGAGGTAGTGGGGGAATTAATACTACTTGTATTGCTTTTTTGATTTTATCTTTAATCATTTTATGGATTTCTAATATTTATAAAAAAGAAATATCCTTATATGCTATTATAAGCTTTTTAATTCTTATTACAGGTTATTGTATTTATAAAAATGATATAGCAAATATATTTAATATGTTGTTTACAAATGGAATATTATTTTCTTTTATATATGTGGCAACTATTCCTAATAGTAGTTCTTATACTAAAATAGGTAAAATAATTTATGGTATTTTAACTGGAATATTATCGTTTGTTCTTTATTTAATAAATCCTTCATTTGCTTGTTTGGGAGCAATATTAATTATGGGAATTCTCTCAAGTGTGATTGATATGAGGTTTGAGTAAGATAAGTTTACAGTAAAGTCAAATAATTTATTGACATATTTAAAATCAAATTGTTATAATTAAATTACAATAGGAAGGATGTATATTTATGGGTGAATATAATGTTAAAGACCCTCAAGCTTTATTGGAGCAAGCGGGCAACCTTGATCAACTTGGCCAAAATATTTTAAGAGTTAATGAAGATTTAACAAATTATTGTCAACAAATTGGTTCTGCATGGCAATCAGATACTGCGGATAAAGAATCTTATTTAAGTGTTTTAGAAGAAAATTTACGTAAAATTGAAACTTTGTGTTCAGCATTAAGAGGATTAAGTTATAATCTGACATATTATGCACAGCAAACTATTCAAACACAACAAAATTAAGGAGGGATATTATGGCGTTAATACAAATTACTAATACATTAATTGCGAAAAATGATTCGTCAGAACTTTCAAACAATGTAGTTCAAACAAATTCGGTGATTGATTCATTAGAATATATTATGACAGAAATCAAACAATATTGGGAAGAGTCACAGCAAGACGCTCAAAAATTTGCTAGTGGGTTAGAAACTAATATAGCAAATTTAAAAACTATAGCAGAATGTAATAAAGATTTTGCTAGTGCTATAGAAAAATATGCTGATACTCAAGATAAGATAGGGCAACAAACTACAGCGTCAATATAAATAGGAGGATAATATGGGAGAATATAAATTTAATGCTACGCGAATGAGTGAAGTTTTGAATAGATTGGATGATATGAGTAAACAGTTACAATCTGTAAATAGTAGTGATGTTGCTTTGTTGCAAAGTATTAATAATAATATTACAGGTGATGAAGTAAAGGGAACATTATCGGCTTATAGTTCAAAAATTCAAGAAATTGTTCAGGAAACTCAAACTTTAATGGCTGAAATGGCAGAATATTTACAAGGACAATTATCTCAATATACTAGCACAGAAAAATCTGCTGTTGAATCTTTACAAGATATTAAGAATATTCTTGGTGGATTAGAAGGAGGTGCTCAATAATGGCTACTATAAGTTTAGATACAGCTCAAATACAAAGTTTAAATTCAGAAATTACTACTTTGGATTCTACATTATTGGGGACTTATTTTCCATCAGTTTCAGAGGAATTAACAGCTATATCTTCTAATGTTCAAGGTGATGAATTACAAGAAATTATTGCGACTATAAATAATCAATTTGAAAGTGTAAAAACAGCTTTATCCACAGCTTTACCAAAGCTTGAAACTTTCTTGGAAGAACAATTAACAGGTTATTCTACTACAGAATCTGAATTAGATGCTGAATTGCAAGCTGTATTAAGTAAGATGTCTAATCTAGTTGATGGAACAGCTTCTAATTTGGCAGGAGGTTCTGCTGCCACTGCTTCAGAAATAGAAGAATTGCGAGCACAGGTAGCTGAAGCTAATAAATCAAATTTCCAAAAAACAAATGAAGAATTTGTTAATGATTTTCTTGGCGATGGCGCAGAGTATGGAAGCCGTGTTGCTAATGATTGGGTTAATGTTGGAGAATCTTTTGCAAGTGGCAATATTGTAAGTGGTTTAGGTAATGCTGCAGGAGCAATTTTTACAACTGCAGGAAATACTGTAGGTTTAGTATATAATGAAGCGTTGAATAGTGTAGATTGGGTATTAGATACTGCGTTCGGGACTGATACTTTACTAGGTAAACTTGGAGATTGGCTATCTTAGTATGCTTATCAAAGGAGGAATAAAAAGTGGAACAAAATAAATTGAATCAAAAAGAGGTTATTAATGAATTATTAAAACTATTAGTTGATGGATATTTGAAAAGAAAAGATTTGATGGATTCAGAAGCTAATTTAAAAAAACAAGGAATTACTAATGAAAAAGGAAAAATTTATAATAATCAAGTTTTAATACTTCAACAAATAATTCAAGATGAATTAAATATTTTTGGACTTAATTTGGTAGATTTAGTAAAACAAAAAGGTTATGTATTTAAAGTTGGTGAATTAAGTCCTTTAGAACAAGAATACATTAATAATAAAGTCAATAATATGTTAGGTTTTATTGATAAGTTTGAAGAAAGAAAAAATAATAAAAGCACTTAATTTGGTGCTTTTTTATTTGCTAAATTTCTTATAATAAAGTATAATTGAAATAGAATAGGGTTGGTCGTATGAAATTATTTTTATTAGAGAAAAATAGACTAATAAAAACTGAGTTGCCTACTTTAATTGAGGGGAATTACTGGATTACTGATGAATCTAAAAGAAATCTTTTAAATGTTGAAGCTAGAGATAATAAATGGTTTATAAAAAGTAACAGAGATGTTAAGTTAATTTTAAACGATAATGACGATAATATAGAGAATACATTAACTAATTCTTTTGCTGAATTAGAATTGATATCAAATAAAATGTTTTATTGTATTGATAATTTAAGTGAGGTAATATATAAAATATATTGTGATGCTAGTTATGATTTATCTTTTAAGCAGTATCAAATTTCAAGAGAAACGTTAACAGAAATTATTATTGGTAATAATGAAAAGACTAGTTTAACTACTTCATTGGTAAATAATATTAATTGTTCATTAGATTCTTTTGCCAAAAATCAAATTCAAATAAAATTTGATGAGGATAATATTTTAATAACTAATTTAAATACTAGAATAAATATGTATATTAATGGAGTTAATTTTGAAACTAAAAAATTAATTAATGGTGAGCAAGTATTTATTGATGGAATAAAAATTTGCGTTATTGGAGAAATTTTATTGATTAATCATCCTGATTTGATTAGATTGGATACTACAAAATTTTCTCTTAGAGAACTTCCTTTGATGGGTGATTATGATTTTTCGGATAAACAGGAAGAATTTATTGAATATTTTAAAAAAGAAGACTATTTTCAAAGGCCTCCGAGAATTAATAGAACTATAGAACTTAAGGAGATAAAAATTGATTCGGTTCCTGCAAATCAAAAAGGGGAACAAATGCCATTAATTTTTACAATGGGTACAATGTTAACAATGGGAGCTACATCTATGCTTACTGGTCTTACAGCAATAACTAAAATTATTCAGGGGGAATCTACGGCTAAGGAGCAACTTCCATCGTTAATAACTTGTGGAACTATGATAGTGGGAATGATGGTTTTTCCTTTAGTGCGTAATTTTTATATTAGACATAAAAAAAATAAAAAAGAAAAATTAAGACAAAAAAGATATAAAGAGTATCTATTAGAAAAAAAAGAAGAAATTCAAAATGAAATTAATTATCAGCAACAAGTTTTGTTGGAAAATAACCTTAGTCCTGAAGATTGTGCTAAAGTTATTCTAAATAAAGAAAGAAATTTATGGGAACGAAAGTTAGAACATGTAGATTTTTTAAATGTTAGAGTTGGTTTAGGTACTTTAAAACCGCAAATTATTATAAAAGCTCCAGAAGAACATTTTGTTATTGAAAAAGATAACTTGGAAGAAGAAATGTATGATACAGTTGATTCTTTGAGGAATATGGAAAATGTACCTATTGTGATAGATTTAAAACAAAGATTATGTAGCTCTTTAATAGGAAAATTTGAAAGAACTTCTAATATAATTAATAATATACTTTTGCAGTTAATAACCTCACAGAGCTATGATATATTAAAGATAGTTGTATTTACTGATGTAAAGAGGGCAAATTTTTGGAATAAGTATAAAAATTTACCATATTTATGGAATAATGAAAAAACATTAAGATTTTTTGCTACAAATCAAGATGAAATTATGAGAATATCTTCATATTTAACTGAAATTTACAATAATAGAGTGGAGTTTTTAGGTGGGGATATTTCCAAAAGTGATATTAAAGCTTTTAAGCCATATTATTTGATAATTACGGATACCATAGAAAGTTTAGAAAATGTAGGTATTATATCAACTGTTTTAAATAATAAAAGTAATTTAGGATTTAGCATTTTTATTAATACGGATAATATTGATTCTTTACCTAACGAATGTAGTTTATTTGTTAATATTGATGAAGGTAATTGTGCAATATACGAACAAGAATTGGTGGCTAATAAACAATTATCTTTTGTTCCAGATAATTCTGTAGTTGATTTGGAAAAATGTTTAGAAAGAATTTGTAATATTCCAATAGATATTGCTGATGGAAAATTTATATTACCTCAAAGTTATAGTTTTTTGGAGATGTATGATGTAGGTAATGTTAACCAATTAAATTCTATAAATCGTTGGAAAGAAAATAATATTATTTCTTCTTTGCAGGCGCCAGTTGGAATAAATGAACAAGGTGAATTATTTAAATTAGATATTCATGAAAAAGCTCATGGTCCACATGGATTAGTAGCAGGAATGACTGGTTCTGGTAAATCAGAATGGTTAATTACTTATATTTTATCAATGGCTATAAATTATCATCCAGATGAAGTTCAATTTGTTATTATTGATTACAAAGGTGGAGGGTTAGCATTAGTTTTTGAAAACAGAGAAAATGGGTTTAAGTTACCTCATTTAGCTGGAACAATCACTAATTTAGATGCTGTTGAAATAAATAGAGCATTAGCGAGTATTCAAAGTGAGTTAAAAAGAAGACAGACAATGTTTAATGCGGCTCGTGATTCACTAAATGAATCAACTATTGATATTTATAAATATCAACGTCTTTATCGTGAAGGGAAAGTAAGGGAACCTATTAGTCATTTAATTATAATTAGTGATGAGTTTGCCGAATTAAAAGCACAACAACCAGAATTTATGAAAGAACTTATTTCAACTGCTCGTATTGGACGTTCTTTAGGAGTTCATTTGATTCTAGCAACACAGAAACCTAGTGGAGTAGTAGATGATCAAATTTGGTCTAATGCAAAATTTAGGGCATGTTTAAAAGTTCAAGAAAAAGCTGATTCAAATGACATGATAAAAAGACCTGATGCTGCTATGATTAAAGAACCTGGTAGATTTTTCTTACAAGTTGGTTATAATGAATATTTTGCTAAAGGTCAAGCTGCCTATGCTGGAGGCCCTTATTATGAATCTGATAAAAGGAAAATAATTGTAGATACTTCAATAGATTTTTTAAACAATTTAGGAGAATGTTATAAAACTATTGAATCTAAAAGGAATATTGTAGAAGCAGTGCATAAGGGAGAAGAGTTACCTAATATTTTAAATTATATAAAAGAAACTGCAGAAAAAGTAGATACTCATGTAAGACAACTTTGGTTAGAAAGAATTCCTAATATAATTTTTCATGATAAATTGAAAGAAAAATATAATTTCCAGAAAGAAGATTTTGATTTAAATCCTATTATAGGAGAATATGATGCTCCGGAAATACAAAAACAAGGATTACTTACTCTTCCTTTAACTAAAGAAGGGAATGCAATTATTTATGGAATGAGTGGCAGTGGTAAAGAAAATTTACTGTGTGAAATTCTTTATTCTTTAATTAGTACTTATACTGTTAATGAAGTAAATGCTTATATATTGGATTTTGGGGCAGAAGTTTTAATGGCTTATCGTAATGCGCCACACGTAGGAGATATTATAAGAAGTGGTGATGATGAGAAGATTAATAATTTATTTAAGCTACTTAGAAAGACGTTAGAAGAAAGAAAAACTTTGTTTCAAGAGTATAATGGAGATATAAAAACTTATTCAACTACTAGTGGTAAAATGGTTCCTAATATGATTATTATAATAAATAATATTGAAAACTTTCAAGAATTATATCCAAATTATTCAGACGAATTAACACAACTAACAAGAGATGGTGCTAAATATGGTATATTGTTTATTGTAACAACTAATGGAGTTAATAATATAAGATTAAAATTGTCACAAAATTTTCCTGAACAAATTACTTTGCAACTTAAAGATAAATTCGATTACGTAACTGTATTAGGAAATATCGAGGGTACTTTACCTAGTAAAATAAAGGGAAGAGGACTAGTTAAATTAAATAAAGTTTATGAATTCCAATCAGCATATATTATAGAAGAGAGCAATCAAATTACATTTATTAAAGATTTTTGTCAAAAGTTGAAAGAAACCACTAATCAAAGAGCAACTAGAATTCCATTATTACCAGATAAAGTTAATTTAGATTTTATAGATGATGCTATCACAGATATTGTTAATATTCCAATAGGTGTATATAAAGAGAGTTTAAATATCGCTTATTATAATTTTTGGGATAAAGGTATAAATTTAATTGCTTCTCAGGATAGTGATATGATATTACAATTTATTAATTCTTTTTTAAGATTGATGGCAAATTATTCTAATTTAAATGTTTTTGTTATTGATGCAATTCAATTAGTGAGCAAACTGCCAGATAAAATTAAGGTATTTAACAGTAATTTTGATGAATTAGTTAAAGAATTGGATAAGTTTATTTCTTCTGTTGATATAAATCATTTGGAGAAATACAATAATACCTTATTTGTCTTTATTGGCTTAAATGATTTTATTAGTCAATTATTGCCAGAAAATAAGAAATTATTACAAGAAATAATTAGTTCTATAGTTAAAATTAATAAATTTAATGCAATACTTGCAGATTCAGTTATTAATATTAAAAAATTAGAATTTGAACTATGGTACAAAGAATGTGTTAATACTTCTAGAGGTATTTGGTTAGGTTCTGGAATTGATAATCAATTTACGCTAAAACTTTCTAAAGTAACAAGAGAATTAAGAGAAGAACTACCTGAAAATTTTGGATATGTTGTAGAAAATGGTAAAGCATATTTAACTAAATTTATTGATATAAAAGAAGGTGAGAAGCTTGAACAGTAATAAAATATTGGTGAATCTGATAGTTCCTGCTATAGGAGAGGTTTATAATTTGTTTATACCAATTAATAAAACTATAGCAGAGATTATTATTTTGTTAAATCAAACAATTCATGATTTAACAGACGGGGAATTTCCTATTAGTAAAAATTTATCACTTGTTAATTGTGATACAAAAGAAGTTTATAATTATGATTATACTATTAAGATATGTGAAGTAGAAAATGGTAGTACTCTTGCTCTTATTTAAGGCTACATTAAGTAGTCTTTTTTCATGTATGAATGTTAAGATTTTTTTAAAATGATACTTTTTTAATTATTAGAACGATAACAAACAAAGGTGAACTTTGTTTGGATAC
>CANQNA010000025.1 GCA_947625005.1 uncultured Bacilli bacterium | reverse complement strand
TTCCACATCCATTATTAAGTATAACAAAAAAAATACAACATGTAAATTTAATTTGTTGTATTAAAAAGACATATAATATTATAATACTAAATTCATTACTCAACTTCTTAATAGTTACTTTATTATTTCGATAATTGATTCTTGGTATTTTTTATCGTGTAATTCTAGTATTTCTTTATTATTTTCTAATTCATTAACAATTTTATTTTTAACATCAACTCTATCCTTAACTTTCATTTTATACCATTCATACTCTAAATCTAAATGTCCTAAATCAATTGCATGGATATTACTATCTAAAAGATCACTGGCCAAAACAGTTGCAGTTGGGCCAAGTGCAATTAATACTAATTTGTCTTTAGCATTTAATTTAACAGATTTTAAAATTTTATCATATTTTGAAAATGCATTTTTACTTGGACACAAAATTCTTTTAATGCTTTTAGCATTTTGGAACAAATCATTACCAACTCCCAAACGACTATATTCACCTTCTAAAATTAATATATCTCTATCATTCCAAAGTCCTTTCATCTTTTTAAATAACTTATCACTTATTTTATTATTAAATTTATATCTTATATAAGGTCTTGATACACTTGCATCATAGTAATTTTTAGATAAATCTAAATAATTAACATACTTAATATAATTATTTACAACGTAATCAAGCCAAAATAATTTTGAAGAATTTTTTAAAGGCTTTATATTTTTTAATTCAAATACACAAGGAATACAAACCATTAAATTATTTTTATCATTCTTTAAAATATTTTTTAATTTATCTGCTAATTTTTCATCATATTCTTGAAATTTAATAGATTTACCATTAAGAATATCAATTTCTCCGTCTCCAAATCTTGAAACATTATAACCACTTTTTTTAATATAATCAATTGTTTGAAGTGAATCAAAAACTTTTGGATAGCCATATTTTATTAAAATAAATTTCATTTTAATAAATAGCCAAATTCTTTTACAAAACAAATAAAATTTCATACTATTTTCCCCTTCTAACTTTATTTAGTATAAATTTAAATTTAGCTGTTAAAAACTTAAATTCATCATCCTTATGGCTTAATTTAATTAATAACACTAATGATAAAGTAAATATCAAAGTACCATAAATAAGAAAATCAAAATAATTATTTATAGTCATATTTCTAAAGATGAAATAAACTACTATTCCGACTAAAAGATTTCTTAATAAATACTTTAAATTATTTAAAAGATAATTAACAAAAGATTTATTTAAATAATTATTCACTATTAAAAATGGTTCATAAAAATAAGTTGTTAATAATCTTGAAATTATTGTAGCGCCAAGAATACCTACTATTCCAATTTTAAGTCCTAAAACAATTGATAATACGACATTTAAAATAGCTTGTACTAAAGCAGTATTTTTACTTTTTCTAAAAATTCCTGCTGTTTCTCTAAAAATCCAAGATGGTGTAAATGTACCTTCAACATAAAAATATATAACAATTATGACTACGATAACAGTAGTAAATAAATAATCTTTTCCTGCAAATATATTGATAAACGGGTTTAAAAGTAAAAATAAACAAATACTACATAATCCATAAATAAAAGTTGCAATAAAATTTAAAGATTTAAAAACAGTATATTTTTTTTCAATATCATCACTGGCATTTAAATTTCCTATACTACCAGTCATAGCTTGAAAAATTGGCGTAATTACATTTTTTAAAGAATTAGTTATTAATAAATAATTAGAATATATACCAACAATTATTGTTCCGTTATTTAATAACATAGACATTAAAAGATTATCTGTCCCATATAAAACAATATTAGAAAATTTATAAAAGAAAATATCACGAAAATCTAAAAAAATACGTTTTTTTTCTTTTACTGGCAATGCATCTACTTTTAATTTCAAGTCATATTTTTTGGAAACAATTATGCTCAAAATAATATTTTTCATTAAAGTAGTTATTATTAAAACTATTAAATAAAGATAAAAATTTTTAAATAAAATTAATATTAATATTTGTATAATTTCTTTTATAATTACAGTAAACATAGTTACTTGACTTACAATTCTATCTTTTTGATCAGCAGTTAACAAAAACATTTTATAAGTAAATAAATAAGAAGCTACCGTATTAGTTAAAAAAAGTAAATATATTATAAGAATTGATAATGAAAACTTTATACCATTTAATATATAAGGTAATAAAGGAATAACTAAAATACCTAATACTAATATTACAATAGCAATAATAGTATACAACTTTTTAAACAAGTTTAAAATTTGTACAATTTTTTTATTATCATTATCTTTAAGTGGTTTGTACAAATTATATAATAAAACATTACCAATCCCCAATTCAGCCAAACTTAGAAAATAAATAACATTAGAAAAAACGCCATTTAATCCCAAATAAGTTGCTGATAAATTCTTTATAAAGAAACTTCTATTAACAAAACTCAATAATAAAGTTACAAATTGACAGCCAAGAGCAAAAATAACATTTTTTGTTGAATTAATGGTTCTATTATTTTCTTTCATCTTTAGCATCTCCTAAGCTAGTACTAATTAACTTAATTAATTTTTCATATTTTAAAGAAATATTACTTCTTGAAAAATTAAAATCTTGATTAATAAATTCTTTTAAATCTTTTAAAATATTTTCATGTTTAGTTAATTTAATATAACAAACATCTTTTATCCATTCATAAACCCCTTTAATTTTATAACTTTTGTTCTCTAGCACTAAACAAGGAGTTTGAGCAAGCAATGCAAATATCATACCATGAAGTCTATCAGTTATAACTAATTCATATTTACTAAATTCGTTTATCTTATTTAAAAAGACTTTTTTCCTATTATAACTGTTAACTTTTTTTTTAATTACAGTATCTGTATAAAAAATTTGATATTTTTCTTCTAAAAACACTTTTATTTTATCTAAATTATATATAACTTTTTCTTTATCTTTTCTTAAACAAAACAAAACATCATTTCTTTTATTTTCACATTTAATATTATTTAAATACAACACCATATCAGGTACTAACAAAGTGTTAACATTTTTAAAATATTGTTTCATAAAATCATAAGAATATTTTTCTCTACAACAAATAGTTAAATGTTTATGAGAAGAATATATTTCCATAGATTTTTTCATTATTTCATCTTCTACATTAACATTTTCAAAATAAATTGTTTGAGGAAAAACAATTATATTATTATTTGGAAAATTAATTAAAACTTTTCGAAACATCATTTCTTCTTCTAACCATAAACTTCCCAAAAATCCCCCTCCATGAATTAAAATTAATTCATTTGACTTAATTATTTTTTTTAAAAATTTAATATATTTTTGTGCTAATACTGATTCTATTTCAATAATTTTATATTTTTTAAAATTTTCTTTTAAAAATTTCTCTTCAGCTATAGTAATTGCTTGATCCCCTAAATTACCGTGGATAGGAACTCCAATTAAATAAATTTTATTTTGATATATTTTACTTTTTATAATTACTTTTATTAACATTAGTCCTTTTATTGTTTTTAGCACTATTTTTTTTAAAAATTTCATTACAAAGCCTCCAAGATAATATAATTTTATATAAGTATTATAGCATGTTAAAAAATAAAGATAAAGTTTGTTTAATTTGATTAATAACTCACTACTTCTTCCTAAACACAAAAATTTTACTAATAATGTAATTCCCAATAACAACTAACACTTGAGAAATCAATTTAAATATTTTGTCATTTAAATGTAATAGTGTTACAAAGAAAAACATTATAAACATATCTAATAATAAAGTAATAATTCTACTACCACAAAAATTAATAAATTCTTTTTTTATATTTTTATTTTTACTTTTAAATACATATATTCTATTAGTAATATAAGCAAAAATAACTGATATAATCCAAGATAATATATTTGCTAACTGTAATTCTAAGGCTTTATTGGGATTTAAAATAGTAAATACTAAAGTATAATAGGTTACTAGACTAACTATTGTAGTAAGTACTCCAAAAATTAGATAATTAATGATTTCTTGATTTTTTTTATATTGATGTAAGAAAAAGTTAAATAATCTTCTAAAAATATTAGGTTTCTTATATTCAAAATAATTATAAATATCATCTCTTACTACTAAATATCCTTTATTAGCAAGTTTAATAAGAGGTAAATCATTTTTAGAATCTGTATACATTTCTAAAATTTCAGCTTTAGAATATTTTTCTTTAAATCTCTCTACTTTTTCTTCACCTAAACAATTATTTCCTTCAAATTTACCATTTTTTTTATTAACATTACTTGCAATTAAATCATAAACTTTAAATTTATTTTTTATAGGCTCTAATAAAAAATAAGGACTTGCAGATATAATTATATCTTTATCATGTTGTTTCTTAAGATAAAATTCTTTTATATTTTTTTCATGAGTTTTCCAAAAATCTTTTACTAATTTATCAATATTTTTAACTTCTTTTAAAAACGAAAAAAAGATTTCTTTCATTTCAGTTTTTGTAATAAGTTTAAATTTATATTTAAAGGCCGCTAAAATATACTTTGGTATATTTTTTAACAATTTTAAATTTTTTAAATGACAATATACAATAAAATCAAAAGAAGAATCTCCATCGTATATTGTTCCATCAAAATCATATAATATATATTTCATTTTTAAACTCCTTTTTAATTTTTTTCTTTATTGATATCAAGTAAAAATTTTAAATTATATTTAATAAAACGAATAATTCTTTTTGGTTCTTTTAAAATTCTATATAGCCATTCTAAGTTTAATTTAATAAAAATTTTAGGAGCACGTTTTTTTTCGCCACTTAAAACGTCAAAAGACCCTCCAATTCCTATGAATAATCCTTTATTAAAATTACTTATATGCTTATTTATTAATTTTTCTTGAAGAGGTATTCCTAAAGCAATTAATATTATGTCAGGAGATAAATTTTTTATTTTTTTCATAACTTTATCTTTATCTTTTACATATCCATTTTCAAAACCTAAAATATTAATATTAGGATATTTATTTAAGATAAAATCATTTAATTTTGTTATAACACTTTTAGAACTACCAAAAAGAAATAGGCTGTAATGTTTTTCGTTTGCTAATCTTAATAAATATTCTGTTAATTCTACTCCAGTTATTCTTTCTTTTATGTTGTACCCTAAATAATTTGCTGTTTTCACAATAGATATTCCGTCAGGAACAACTAAATTTTCTTTATTATTCAAAATTTCAAAAATCTCATTGTCTTTTTTAGATATAATATAGCTTTCTGGATTTGCAGTTATTATAAAGGTTTTTTCTTGATTTTCTAATTTTTTATTTATTATTTCGTGAAAATCTGTTAAAGTTCCTTTGTATAGATTAGAATAAATATTTTTCTTTTCTAAAGATATATAAAATTCTAATATTTCTGTTTTTACCTTAGAATAGTTATATTTTTGAGCAATAAGAAGAGATTTTTCTCCTAATTTTTTACGATAACTTTCATCTTCTATTATTTTATTTACTTTATAAGACATTTCTTGAATGTCCCTATTATCTATAAGTAAGCCGTTTTTGTTTATTATTTCTTTAGCACCTAAAGCTGTTGAGAAAGCAACTAAAGGTAGATTATAATGAGCGGCTTCTAGAAGAACTAATCCAAAAGATTCTTCATAAGAAGTCATTATATAAATAGAAGAGTTTTGATAAATTTTATCTAATTCTTGAGGTTTTAGATTTCCTAATAATTTAACTTTCTTTTTTAAATTATATTGTATTATTAATTCTTCTATTTTTTCTCTTTCTGGGCCGTCTCCGGCTATAGTTAAAGTCCAATCGTTGTGTTTTTCAGAAATTTTTTTAAAGACTTTTATTAAATCTATAAAGCCTTTTTCTGGACTAAGTCTTCCTACACTTATAATGTTTTTGGCAGTAAGATTATTTTCTTTAATATGTAAATTTATAGGCATTTTGTTTTGAATTATTTTATTTTTATATTTAGAAAATAAATTTTGATAATATTCTGTTAAATAGGCACTACTTGGCATTAAATAATCAATGTGTTTTAAGATTTGTTCTAAGTCTTTAAAATAATTATTATCATTATTATGATAGATATGCTCATGAGCAATTTTTATATTACGATAAAAATTATATCTTACCATTTTTTTAGAAAAGTCTATTCTCGTAGATATAATAATTTTTGCATCACATTCGCTTAAGGATTTATTTAAGCGACTATTTTTTAAATAAAGGACTTTTAAAGCGGTTAAACTACTAATAAATAATTTTAATGGTCTAAATTGTTTTAAGTTTGTAAGAAATTCTTTTTTATTTGGAGCGATGCCCTCTGTTAAATATTGTATTTTAACATTTTGATTTAAAGAAAATGCCGGCTCTTTTAAATGATATACGCTATATATTGTTACATTATAATATTCTGATAAGATATTAGCAAGATTAGTTATATTTCTTTCCACTCCACCATAATTTAAATGAAGAGCATATATTGCTAATTCTTTTTCTTTAATTTTCTTTTCATTATATAAATTACATTCTTGGAAAAAAAGGCAAAAATACATTATTAGATAAATATTTACTGCAGGAGCCATTAAAACGTGTCCACAAATACCTGCAATAGCATAACCTAAAAATATCATTAAAATATTTAAAAACATATAACTTGTTTTTTTAGATTTAAAAAATAAATACATTATATACACTATTGGTAATAAATCTATAAATAAGGCAAGAAATCCGTAATAAAAATATAAATCAAAAGTGTCTATTTCAATTAAATTAGTATATTGATTATTATTTATTAAACCTAATCCCGTTAAGAATGTTTTAGGAGAATATTGTTTTATATATGTATATAATATATTATCTAAATATAAATCACGATCACCTAGTAATGTTCTACCATATTTATTATATATATTATAAATTTTATTTTCTTTTAAAAAATTGTTTAAGTCTTTTTGTTCTTCCTTAATAATAATCTCCAACTCAGTTTGAATTTCATTTTGTGGATATTTATTTATTAGCGCAAAATTACTTATTACAGTACTGTTTATCATAATAATAATTGTAGTAACAAATAGAATAAAAGCATTTATTATTTTTGATGTTTGTTTTTTCCTAATAAATTTAACAAATGAAATAATAAACATTAATAAAGTCACAATAATAATTCCCATAAATAGTATCTTTGTTCCTATAGCAAAAATAACAAAAATTATAATTAAACTTATAAGTAAAAATACTATATTATTTATTCGACCATTCAACTTATATATAAAAGGAAAAAGTAAAGTCAAAATAATAGATAGTTCGTTAGCAGAATAAAACCATCCTATAGTTCCATTTAAATTATCAGAATAATTGTAATTTTCAAATCCTGTGTTTGTTAATAAAGGTATTATTAAAAGAATGATATATATAAATATATTAACAGATAAAATATTTATTAAAGTTTTTTTATTAAATTTAAATTGTTCAAAAAAACATAGAAATCCTATTAAACATATAGGAAAAAATAAAAATTTAAATTGCCCTATTATTTCCAACATTAATTTTGTAAATGTTAAATGAGGTATTTTAAATCCAAAATATAGAATTTCATAAAAAAATATGATAAACAAATATAATCTACTAAGATTTTTAAACTTTGAATAATTAAAAAATAATAAGTAAATTAAAATAAATATTAAAAATAAACCTTTTACTATAACTCCTAGAGTTAACGGTAGAGGAAAAAATCTTGTTGATAAAGATGTTATTAAATCTAATATTGGTAAGATAATTAAAAATTTTTCTAATATTTTAGCTCTATACATATTTCCCTCCATACATTTTCATTATATCCAAAACTATAATAGAATTCTACTTCTTCAATTAAATTACATTTTTTTTAATTTAGAATATATATTACAATATATTAAAGTAATACTTTTATTTTTTTCAATAATTCCCCTTAATCCTCTTTCTTTAAAATAAATATTTTTTTTATAATCTGGTATATTATTTTTTAAAAAGTCAAAAACTTCATTAATAAATTGTTCTCTTATAAATTTATTCTTTTGATATCTTTGTTGAATGGTATAAGTGGTTAGAATTTGAATTGTTAACATATCAATTGTATTTTTTAATTGTGTTTTTGTTTTATATATATTTCTTATATTCTTAACAATATAAATAATATCAAATACTTTTTCATCCATCGTTGTAGTTTCACTTTCATTATGTATTACATAATGATATAAAAATTCGTTATTTTTACCTATTTTTGCATCTTTAAGTGCTTCACAAATAAATTGTGTATCTTCATATTTTAATTTTTCAGGAAATTTAATATTACTAATTATTTCTTTTTTATATATTTTATTCCAAGGCGCTTTATTAATATTAATTAATAAATCAGGAGAATCATCTATTGTAGTATTTTGGAACTCACATACTTTTATTGTTTTTTGAAAATTATCAGAATGATTTTCAATATAATCACATACAACTATATCCAAATTATCATTTTCTATTTTTGCTAACATTGTTTCCAAAAAATTTAACTCAATGTAGTCATCACTATCAACGAAACATATGTAATCACCTTGCGCTTTTTTTATACCCAAATTTCTTGAGTATCCTATTCCATGATTATTTTGATTAATGATTTTAAAACGTTCATCATTTATATATTCTTGAATAATTTTTGAACTATTATCTGTTGAACCATCATTTATAATAATTGCTTCATAATTTTTATAGGTTTGATTTTGAATGCTGTCTAAACATTTTTTTAAATACTTGTCACTATTATAAACTGGTACTATAATGCTAACCTTAATCATTTAATCACCTTCAAATATAAATTATAATTATATTTAGCAACTATATATTTTAATTTCCTTTTTAATGTATTTTTTAGCATCAACTCGAAAATATTATTTTGTCTTAATTTTGTATAATACTTAAGTCTATCTTCACTAGGTAATTCTCTACCTTTAATTATTAGAGAATTTGCAATATATGATAAAATTATTTTTTTGCTTTTAAACTCACAATTAGATATTTTTTCTATATTTTCTAACCCAATTTTATATAAGTCATTACATTTTTTTTGAATTTTACTTTTATTTTTTGTATTCATAATACTTTCTTTTCTTTTTCTATAAAAATATAAGCATTCTGAAATACATGAAACTTTTTTCGCTTCTAATAAAATTATTGGCGTTAGTCCAAAATCTTCATGATAAAAATTTTCTTTAAATAAAAAATTGTTATTCTTAAAAAAACTAGTTTTGTAACAATAAAGCCAAGAGTTTTCTACATATTTGAAATTAACTATTTTTGTAAATGCTTCAGACCCTTTTAAATTATTAAATGGCTTTTCAGTAATATTATAAATGTTCTTTTTATCTTCATCTATTTCAGTTAATTGAAATCTAATAACATCCTCTCCATTAATATTTAACGATAATATCTCTAATGCTTTTTCATCTAAATAATCGTCGCTATCAAGAAATAAAATATAATCGCCTTTGGCTTTTTTTATACCGTTATTTCTTGCACTGCTTAATCCTTGATTTTTTTGTTCTATTACAGAAAATTTTTTTGTGTTAAAATCATTTATAATTGCACGGCTATTGTCTGTTGAACCATCATTTACAATAATTACTTCGTAATTTTTATATGTTTGGTTTACTAAACTTGTTAAACATTCTTTTAAGTATTTTTCAACATTATATACTGGAACTATAATTGAAAATTTTATCTTGTTTTTCATATTAGTCTTCCTTTCTAAATTTTTTACTATTTATCATTGGTATTAAAAGTTATATTAGATTCAATAAATTTTTTCTAATTTTACCATGACCTAAGATACATCCTAAATTTATCATATAATACCTTTTTTAATCAATTAATTCTTCTAACTTTTCAATTCTTTTTTTATTAATTTTTTCAAAATCAAATTTCTTCATATTACTTTTATTGTTTAATAGTATCTTTTTTATTTCTTCTTTCATTTTATTATACTGCTTTGAAATTAAAAAACCAAAGTTGTCTCCTAAACTAAACAATTCATCAGATATCTTTAATGTTGAAATTATATTGGTTTTTAACACTAATGATTCCATAAAAATTACAGGAAATCTTTCATAAACACTTGTTATCAATAAATAATCACACTTTTTAATATAAGGATACGGATTATTTTTTTCCCCTAAAAATATAACATTATCCTCTAAAGCATTGTCTTTTGTATAAAGTTCATAAGCATTTTTATCTATTCCATCACCAACAATATATAACTTGATATTTGGTATTTCTTTCCTCAAATCGTTAATTAATTTAAGTTGAAGGCTCACTTTTTTGATTTTATCTTCTAATCTTCCTACAAATATTAAATTAATATCTTTCTTGTTTATTTTTAAAGATATTTTTTCTTTTCCTTTTTCTTCAATTGTCAAATAATCTATTTGATTATTAATCACAATAGATTTAGTTACTAAACTAGGATAATATTTAAGAAAATTGTTTTTTGATTCATTAGAAACAAAAACTATATTATTAAAATCGTAAATATGTCTGGAAACAAAAAATTCTCTAAAATCATTATCTGATAAAGTTTTTGTATAATCACTATGAATATATAATATTCTTTTTTTGCTTGCATTCCTTACAACAAAATTACCTGCATAAGAATAAATAGAATATAGTATTGCACAATCATATTTATTATAATATTTTATTTTAAAAATGATTTGATTTAAAAAATTTTGAATTTTATGAACAATCTTTCTTTTTAAAACTTTATATTCTTTTATGTTTACATTTTTAGGTAACTTTTGTTTTAAAAATTTTTTATCCTCTTCTAAATATAAATCAACATTATATTTTTTATAGTTAAAATTGTTTAATAAATTTATTAATGAATCTAAAATATAAGAATTATTTTTACTACCATAAAAAATAAGTATATGTTTTTTAGTCATACTTTCACCTAAAATAATTATACTATAAACATATACTTTTTTAAAGAGGACTTATTTTTTGTTATGTTTAAATAAGATATCTGTTTTTAAAATAAAGAATAATACAATAATCATTAAGATAGCATAAATAATAATTGCTCTTTTAGTATCTCCCCAAGCATAAAGAATAGAAACTGTACTAAAACAGATATTAATAAAATAAATTAATAAAACAGTTTTTTTCACTGATGAAGTTCTATTTAATAATTGATGGTGAAAATGTTCTTTATCAGGTGTTCCAATATTTTCTCCTTTAATTATTCTTCGGAAAATAGCTAGAATAGTATCTAAAATTGGAATAAATAATATTAACATTGGTACTAAAAATGAAGTAACTGTTGCAGTTTTAAATCCTAAAAGAGAAATAATAGCAATCATATAACCTAAGAACATAGATCCAGTATCTCCCATAAAAATACTAGCAGGATTAAAATTATAAACAAGAAAACCTAAAGTTGATCCAATCATAATTGTACATAAAATAACATCCAATCCTCCATTTATATGCATTGTTAATCCAATTATATCCATTGTAATATAATATATAACACTTGTTCCGGCAGCTAAACCATCTAATCCGTCAATTAAATTTATAGCATTAATTGCTCCAAGAATAATAAAGACAGATATCAAATAACCAACTTCACCGAAATTCATATAAATGCCTAATATTGAGGCATCAGTTAAATAAATATTACCATAAAACACTACAATACATGCTGCCAAAAGTTGTGCAAAAAATTTATATTTAGCTCGTATTGGTTTCACATCATCAATTATTCCCGTTATGATAATGACAAAACCTCCTAGTAATATAGAAATCATTTGAGTAGTTACTTCACCAAATAAAATATATCCTGTAACAAAAGAAGCGAATATTGCTAATCCACCCAATCGTGGCATTGGTTTTTTGTGAACTTTCCTTTTATTAGGCATATCAATAGCATCAATATGTTTTGCAATAATTTTTGTAATTGGAACATATATTAAACTCGATAAAAAAGTTGTTAATATAATAAATAAGACATTAGTATTATTTATATACCAATTCATAAAAATATCTCCTTTTTTTTATTATACTATATGTTAAGCTTTTTTTAAAATAAAAAAGAAGATTAATTTTCTTCTCCTTCAAAATTTTCAACATATTCTTCATAATTTAAAGTAAAGTTAACCATTAATGATTCTTTTAGATTCTTATCTTCAACAATTATCATATAAGATTCTCCATTTTCTACTTCTTCTTCAAATATTTCATAGTTTTTAGTTGGCTGTTCATCTTCAGTAAGTTGTAAAGCCAAAAAATATTTAACTCCTTCAACCTTTACTTCATCTAATAAAATATATTTTTCATTATCTTCTAAAGTAATAATTGTATCTTTTTCCATCATTTTGTTTTCCTCATTTCTTCTTCTATTATTGGTTCTTCTTCATCATTTTCTAAGTAAGATTTATTATTTAATAAGTTTTCAAGTTCTTCCGGACTTAAACTATTTAATTTTTCTATAGATTCTTCTGGCCATTGTCCACAATCTATTAAATATTGAATATAATTATTCATTTCTTCACTTATATCATCTCTATGGAATTTTGGAGCTTTATTAGGTTTTAATTCTTTGGCTTTTTCTTTTACTTTATTAATAATAGATGTTTTTTCTTCCTTTGGTTCTTCCCCTTCTTTTTTCTTTCTTTTCTTTCTAAATTTACTAATTTTTTCTTTAGCAAGATTTAGAGAATTTTTGATTGCTAAAGTTGCTCCTACTCCAATTGCTCCAACATTAACCGTTAATTTTCCAATTGCTGCAAGAAGACTAGCTGCTACTGCTTCACTATTTAATATTGTTCCGTTAGCAAGTGTCCATATACCACTTTGAGATGCATAAGTTGCTCCTATTTTGCTACCTAAAATGAAATTGACTTTATGTAAAAAAGTAGGTAATCCAGCATTAGGAAGTGTACCGGCTGCTACTACTTTTCCCCAAAGAACTGAATTTAAATACATAATTGATGGAAATAAATGAGGTAGAGCGATTGATAGTAAAATAATTCCACCTACTAATAAAATTGCTTTTTTATGTCTTCTATAAAATTCTTTTGCTTTTTTAAAGAATTTAACTTTTTTTCTGTTATATTTTATAGGTTCTTTATTCTCCGGATCGTCTGGATCATTCTCTGGATTATTCTCTGGTTTGTTTTCTGGTTTGTTTTCTGGTTTGTTTTCTGGTTTGTTTTCTGGATCGTTTTCTGGTTTGTTTTCTGGATCGTTTTCTGGTTTGTTTTCTGGATCGTTTTCTGGTTTGTTTTCTGGATCATTCTCTGGTTTCTTTTCTGGATCGTTTTCTGGTTTGTTTTTTGAATCACTTTTTGGATTATGTATTACATATGCTTTTTCTCCAATAGTTTCCATTTGTTTAATTTTTTCTTCTAATTCATCTAGATATTTTTTATCTTTTTCTAGCATCTCTGGAGTATATCCATATTCTCCGTTATTAGTTATTGCATCATATACTCTATTTCTTTCTTGTATTAATCTATTATATTCTTCTTGATTTTGTTCTAAAATATATTTTCCATTTACTTCAATAATATGTAAATTCTTCTTAGATAAATTTTCAATATATTCAATTCTTTTATCTAATTTTTCTAAATTTTTCTTATCTTCTTCTAGCATTTCTGGAGTATATCCATATTCTCCATTATTACTCATTTCATCATAAAGTCTATCTCTGTCATAAATTAATTTAACATATTCATTATAATATTCTGTAATGATTAATTTATCTTTATATTCTTTAAAACTTAGTTTTAAATAAGCATTATGGATTAATGCTTCCATTTCTTTTTCAGCATTGTCCATTTCTTTTTTGATTTCTTCAATTGAAATAGTAGCATCTAAATTTTCATTATTTAATAAATCATAATTATAATTATATAAATCTTTTAACTCTTTATAACGTTTTTCATCTTCAGATAACAATAGTTTATCATCTATTTCTACAAACTTTTCTTCCATAAACGACCTCTTTCCTTATTTTATTTTACACAGTTTTGAATATCTAGTCAATTAAAAATTAAAAAAATTGATGTAAATTAAAAAGTTAACAACTAATTAGTTATTAACATTTCAAATGATTTAGGTAAAGGAGTTTTTAAAATAAGATTTTGATTTGTTATAGGATGCATAAATTCC
>CANQNA010000024.1 GCA_947625005.1 uncultured Bacilli bacterium | reverse complement strand
ATTCCTGAAGAAAACATTATGATTGTTTTAACTAATAAAGGATATATAAAAAGAACAACTGTTGATACTTTCAAATCACAAAATAGAGGCGGCGTTGGTGTAAAGGGAATGTCAACAAATGAAGAAGATTTTGCGGAACACTTGATTAACTTATCCACACATGATTATATTCTATTCTTTACTAATAAAGGAAAAGTATATAGAGTTAAAGGTTATGAAATTCCAGAATTTTCTCGTCAATCTAAAGGATTGCCAATTATTAACATTCTACCAATTGCTAAAGATGAATTTGTTACATCAATGGTGAAGATTTCTACATCAGATACAGATTTTAAATATTTATTCTTTGCTTCTAAAAAAGGTTTAGTAAAGAGAACAAAAATTGAAGATTTTGAAAATATTAGAAATTCTGGAAAAATTGCAATTTCTTTAAAAGAAAGTGATGAATTAATAGGTGTTAAAAAAACAACCGGAAATGATAATATTATTCTAGCTTCTTCAGAAGGAAGAATGGTTATATTTGATGAGGAAGAAGTAAGAGTTATGGGAAGAACTGCTTCCGGAGTTAGAGGAATTTCCTTAGATAATACAAAATGTATTGGATTAGATGTTTCAACTAATGATGATTGTAATATTTTAATAGTTACAGAAAAAGGTTATGGTAAGAAAACTAAGTTATCAGAATATAGAAAAACAAAACGCGCTAGTAAAGGAGTAAAAGCTTTAAGTGTTACTGATAAAAATGGAACATTAATATCATTTAAAATTGTAACTGAAGATGAAGATTTAATGATTATAACAAATTCAGGAATGTTAATTAGATTACCAATTTCTCAAATTTCTCAATTAGGAAGAGTAACTCAAGGAGTTAAATTAATAAATTTAAAAGACAATCAATTAGTATCCACTATTAGTATTGTTGATCATGCTGAAGAAATTGAAAAAGTAGAAGAAGACGAATAATACATGTCTTCTTTTTTAATGTTTCACGTGAAACATTAAAAAAGAATAATATTTAGTCAACTAAATTTCTAAAAAAAATAACAATGTTTCACGTGAAACATTGTGGAAAACTATTTAATAAATATTTTATATATTAAAAATATATGTTTCACGTGGAACATATTGTATTAAAAAAAATTATTTGTTACAATTTACTTGCGCAATTACTATATTGGAATCTGGTCAGAGTAGGAATACAGCAGCCATAACGATCTCTGGTAATGTGCGCATTTTTTAATGGTGATGTTTATGAATAAATACGAAGATATACTATTTAAATTATGCAAAAAAGCTTATAAAAAAGACGAAGTGCCTGTAGCCGCATTAATAGTAAATTCTAAAGGTAAAATAATTGCACAAGCCTATAATTCAAGAGAAAAAAGTTTCTTATGTATAGATCATGCAGAAATTAAATGTTTAATTATAGCAAACAAATGTATGAAAAATAAATTTTTAAATGATTGTACTATGTATGTAACATTAGAACCATGTAATATGTGTAAATCAATATTAAAAGAATCAAGAATAAAAGAAGTAAACTATATAATAGCACGCGATATAATTAAAAAACCGTATGATAAAACAAATTTTCAAAATTGGAATTGTGATAATCAAATTAAAGAAGAATATAGTAAGCTTTTATCAAATTTTTTTAAAAAAAAGAGATAAACGTGTTATAATTTAGGAGGGAGGTAAAGTATGAGCTATAAAGTTTTATATAGAAAATATAGACCACAAAATTTTTCAGAATTAGTTGGTCAACAGGCTATAAAAGAATCTTTATTAAATGCTATTAAAAAAAATCAATTAGCACATGCTTATATTTTTACTGGTCCTAGAGGTACAGGAAAAACAAGTACTGCTAAAATATTTGCTAAAGCATTAACTTGTTTAAATCCTCAAAATGGTGATAGTTGTGGTAAATGTGATAATTGCCAACATTTTGAAGAAAATCCTGATATTATTGAAATAGATGCTGCAAGTAATAATGGTGTCGATGAAATAAGAGAAATAAAAAATAACGTAAAGTTAGTTCCTACAATGTCTAAATATAAAATTTATATTGTAGATGAAGTTCATATGCTTTCAATAAATGCTTGGAATGCTTTTTTAAAGACTTTGGAGGAACCGCCAAGTCATGTAAAATTTATATTTGCAACAACTGACATTCAAAAAGTTCCTTTAACTGTTTTATCAAGATGTCAAAGATATGACTTTCATAGAATATCTGATAAAGAAATTAAAGATCATTTAGAAAAAATAGCCAAAGCAGAAAAATTAAATATAAACGAAGAAGCGCTTTCTGCTTTAATTAAAATTAGTGATGGCTGCTTAAGAGATTGTTTAAGTTACTTAGATCAACTTTCAAAGATATCTTCAAATATAACAGAAAGTATGGTAAATAATGTTTTTGGATTATTATCACATAAAGATATCAATGATTTAATAAATGCTTTAATGGAAAAAAATGCCGAAAAATTTCTGGTTAGTTTTAATAATTTAAAAGAAAATGGTGTGGATTGTAATAATTTAATTACTAATATGATTGATTATGTAATCAAGGAAGCTAGTAATATTAAATTAGGAAAGAATACAGAATTAACTGATTTCAATTTTTGTCATCAGATTATAAATGATTTATTTGAAGTGCAAAGTAAAATGAAATTTATTGATAATCCTTATAACTTATTTTTAATAACTTTTTTAAATTATTTTGAAGATAAAGAAAATGTTAAAAACAATGAAAAAAATGAAGTTTCAGAGAAGAAAAATATTTCCCAAAAAGAAAAAGAATCAAAGAATATTTCCCGGGAAATAAAGTCAAATAATTTTGATGAGCAACTAAAGAAGATAAGAGTTAATAATGTTTTTTGTAAGGCGAATAAGCAAGAAAAGAAAGCTTTTGGCGAATTATGGAATAGTTTTATATCCTATTTAAATGAAGAAAATCAATATTCTTTATTAGGCTATTTAAATAATATGAATATTCAAGTAGTATCTGATGAGTATGTTCTTTTTTCTACGGAAGTATTAAGTGATAGTGTATTATTTAATAACAATCTAGATAATATTGAAGAAGAATTTAAAAAAAGAATGAGAAAAGATTACAAGTTTATTTCTTTAAATAATATAGAATGGAATAAAGAAAAAGAATATTTTATTAAAAACAAAAATAAAATATGGGAATATATAGATGAAAAAAAACTTCAAAAAGAAAATACTGAGCCAGATAAATTAGAAAGTGAAGCTAAGGATATATTTGGCGATGTTATTGAAATAAAATAGAAAGAGGCGATTTAAATGAATATGCAGAATTTAATGAATCAAATGCAAAAAATGAAAAAAGATGTTGAAAAAAAACAGAATGAAGTAGAACAAATGGAATTTGAGGGGACTAGTGAATGGGTTGATGTTAAATTGAACGGAAAAAGAGAGATTTTATCTTTTAAAATAAAACAAAAAAGTGTTGAAGAAGATGATATTGAGATTTTAGAAGATATGTTAAAAATTGCATTTAAGGATGCTTTAACAAAGATAGATAAAGAATATGATAAAAAATTAGGTATGTATGGCCAAGGTTTAAGTGGTTTGATGTAAAATGATTTATCCAAAAGTATTAGAAGAGTTAATAAATTATTTAAAAAAATTATCAGGAGTTGGAGAGAAAACAGCAGAAAGATTAGCACTTTCTTTAATTAATTTAAAATCTGAAGAATTAGAAAATTTTTCTTATTTGATTAGAGATTTATCTAAAAATTTGAAAATATGTAAAATATGTGGACATTTAACTGATGATGAAGTTTGTAATATTTGTTCTAGTTCTGTACGTGATCATAATGTGATTTGTGTAGTAGAAGATTACAAAAGCGTATTTATGTTTGAAAGAGTAGGTTCGTATAAAGGCGTATATCATGTTTTAAATGGTTTAATCTCACCAATTGATGGTATTACACCTGATGATATAAATATTGCTAGTTTAATTAGTAAAGTTAAAGAATTAGAAAATTCTAAAATTGAAGTAATTTTAGCTTTAAAACCTAGTATTGAAGGAGATACAACAACATTGTATATTAATAAGCTTTTAGAGAAATATAACGTTAAAGTATCACGACTTTCCTATGGTATTCCAATGGGAGTGGAAATGGATTATTTAGATTCTTTGACTTTAGAACGTGCTTTAAAAGATCGAAAAGATATTTCATAAATATGTTAATATCATCATATATGTTAGTGGTGATAAAATGGTTACTTTATTTAAAAAAATAGCAAAAAGATTAATATTTTCTTTTTGTGCTCTTTATGGAATTAGTTTAATTTTAAACTTACTTAATATTTATGTACCCATTAATATTTTTTCTTTATCAGTAAGTGCTATACTAGGATTTCCAGGGATTATTTCTATTTTATTAGTGTATATATTTTTGTTATAAAGGAAGAACGTTTATGAAGGAAGAAGTTTTATCTGTTATATTTAATTCATTTAATGAGATGAAAAATTCTCATGCTTTTTTAATGGAAACAGATGATGTGGAAGAATGTTTAAAAGAAATATTAAACTTAATAAAAAAAATAAATAGTGATAAAATTTCTTCTGAAAAGATTATTGAAAATGATAATTATTCTGATATCAAAATAATAAGACCTAATGGTAGAGAGATAAAAACCGACCAAGTAAGAGAAATAATTAATGATTTTCAAACATTTCCCTTTATTTTACGTCACAAATATTATATTATAGTTTCAAGTGAATTTATGAATGCATCTTCGGCAAATATTTTATTAAAATTTCTAGAAGAGCCAGAAAATATGGTGATTGGTTTTTTTATTACTGCTAATAAAAGAAAGATGATAAATACAATAGTTAGTAGATGTCAGACTTATAGATTATTATTTAATAAAAGTTTAGAAGAAAACAAAGAAGTAGTAGATGATTTTTTAAATTCTATGAATGAAAAACAAATTTATAGAAGGATATTATTTTTAAATAATTGGATTAGCAAAGATAGAATTGAAAATATTGAAAAGTTAAGTCTAATTAAAAATCATTTAGTTACTGAAATTAAAAATTTAATAGAGATAAAGAAGACAGTTAGTAAAATAAATTTATTAGATGAATGCATTGATAAATTAAGAAAAAATGCTAATCAAGATTTAGTAATATTAGAATTAGCAAGGAAGTGGTAAAAATGAATATTTGTGGTGTTATTTTTGAAGTTTCAAATAAAGTATATTATTTTGATGCAGGAGATTTAAATATTAAAAAGAATATGAATGTAGTTGTAGAAACAGAAAAAGGTTTGCAATTTGGTAAAGTAACAGATATAAATGTTGATGTTCGGAATGAAGAAATTTTAAATAATATAAAACCTATTTTAAGAATTTCTACTAAAGAAGATTATAGTAATTATTTGAAGAATTTGAAAGATTCCAAAAAAGCTCTTTTATTTGCAAAAAAAGAGGCAGAAAAGCTAGGATTAGAGATGGCTATAATAAATTCTTTTTATACTTTTGATAGGAAACAATTAACTTTTAATTTTATAGCAGATGAAAGAATTGATTTTAGAGAATTGGTAAAATCTTTAGCAGCTACTTATAAAACTAGAATTGAGTTACATCAAATGGGTGTACGTGATAAGGCTAAAATGGTAGGGGGAATTGGCCATTGTGGTCGTACTTTATGTTGTCAAACATTTTTAAATAAAATGGAAACAATTTCTATTAATATGGCAAAAAATCAAAGCATCGCTCTTAATCCAGCTAAAATAAATGGAGTGTGTGGAAGACTTTTGTGTTGTTTACAATATGAAGATGATACTTATACTGAAATGAAAAGAGATTATCCTACAATAGGAGATATAGTTAAAACTGAATATGGTAAAGGAGAAGTAATAGATATAAATGTTATAAAAGGGACATATACCGTTTTAGTTAATGATGAGAAGAAGGAAATAGAATTAAATGGCAATCAAGAAGAATGATTTATTGGATTATGATTTAATAATATATCAAAATGATGATTTCTTTAAATTTTCAATAGATTCTGTCCTTTTAGCTGAATTTGTAAATATTAAATATCGAGATAAAAATTTAGTAGATTTGTGTTGTGGTAATGCTCCATTATTAATGATTTTGGCTAACAAAAATAAGTCTTTAAATTACTATGGTATAGAATTACAAAAAGAAGTTTATTCACTTGCTCAAAAAAGTATAAAAGAAAATAAGTTGAGTATTCAACTAATTAATGATGATATAAAAAATATGGAAAATTATTTTAAAGAAAATAGTTTAGATATTATTACTTGTAATCCTCCATATTTTAAAGTAAATACTTCTTCAATTGTAAATAGTAATTCAACCAAAGCAATCGCTCGTCATGAGCTTAAAATTAATTTAAAAGAAATAATAAATCTTGCTTTTCGTTATTTGAAAACTAAAGGGTATTTTTATTTAGTTCATAGATCAGATAGATTTATGGAAGTGGTAGATATTTTAAAACAATATAATTTTGGTATAAAAAGAATTAGATTTGCTTATAAGAATAAAGAGAATAATTCTTGTTGTGTTCTTTATGAATGCGTTAAGGATGGTCATTGTGAAACATTAGTGGAAAAGCCATTATACATAGATGAATTTGAAAGAAGGTGAATTTATGAAATTAATTGTTGGTTTAGGAAATCCAGGGAAAGAATATATTAATACTCGTCATAATGTTGGTTTTATGGTATTAGATAATTATTTACAAGATGTTAAATGGTCTGAAAAATTTAATGGATTATACTATAGTACAATGATAAAAAATGAAAAGGTCATTTTTTTAAAGCCTTTAAGCTTTATGAATTTAAGTGGAGATGTTGTAAAAAAATATGTAGATTACTATAACATTGATTTAAAAGATATTTTAATAATTCAAGATGATTTAGATTTAGACATTGGTATTTATAGAGTTAAATATGATAGTTCATCAGGCGGACATAATGGAATAAAATCTATAATTAATAGATTAAATTCTCAGAAATTTTTACGGTTAAAAGTTGGAATATCTAAAAATAAAGAAAATATTATAGATTATGTTTTATCATCATTTTCGAGAAAGGATTTAAAAGTCATTGAAGATATGTATAGCACTTTAAATAAAATAATAGAAGATTTTTTAGAATTAGACGCACAATCTTTAATGAATAAATATAATTAATGGATTTTTTAAAAAAATATTTTAAATATTCAAATAATCTGATAGTAGAAGGATTAACTGATGAATTAGAGATTTTATATATTTATAATTATTATAAAGGAAATGATGATAATGTTTTAATTGTAACTTCTACATTATTTGAAGCAAATAAAATTTTCCAAAGTTTAAAAACGTATACTGAAGATGCGTTTCTTTTTCCGATGGATGATTTTTTAACTAGTGTCGCTTTAGCGGTTTCTCCTGATTTGCAAATGAAAAGGAGAGAGACTCTAGAAAATGTAAGAAATCAGAAAAAATCTATTGTAGTTACTCATTTAATGGGATATTTAAAATTTTTATCTGATGTAAAAAAAATAGAAGATAGTTCTTTTAAAATAAAAGTAAATACTACTATTAATAGAGAAAAAGTAATTGAATCTTTAGAAAAATACGGATATGTAAAAACTTCATTAGTTACAACAACAGGAGAATATGCTCTAAGAGGATATATATTAGATATATTTTTATTTAATCAAGAAAAACCTGTACGTATTGAACTGTTTGGAGATGATGTAGATTCTATTAGATATTTTGATGAAAGTACTCAAAGATCATTTGATAATATTAAAGAAGTAGAAATACTTTCTTTAAAGGAAAATATTACAGATACTCATAGTTCGTTATATGATTATTTAAATAACCCTCAAGTATTTTTTATTGATTATAAATTAATAAAGGCCACTAATAAAGAATTAGTGGAAGATATTTTTGAATATAATGTTAGCAAGAATATAGATCAAAATTATAAATATATGTATGATTTTTCAGAAATTAATGTGGATAAATCAATATTTATTAACAATCTAGATACTAATTTAAATAATAAAAATGAATGTTTAAAAATTGTTAGTAGTTCTATTGAGAATTTTAATTCAGATTTAGAGAGTTTAAAACGCTTTGTAATTATGAATAAAAAGAAAAATATTATATTTTATTTATCCAATAATAAAGAAATTGCTAAAATAAAAGAAGCATTGTCAGATATTTTGAATGAATTAAATATTAAGTTTATTAAAGAAAAAATTAATAATGGTTTTATCATAGACAACTATATAGTTATTGGAGAATATGATATTGAAAATGTAAAAAGGTCTATTAAATATAAAAGCAATTTTAAGTTTGGAAGAAAAATAAAAAACTTTAATGACTTAAGTATAGGAGATTATGTAGTTCATTCTGGTCATGGTATTGGAATTTATGGAGGTATAATTACTTTAGAAAAGAAAGGGTTCAAAAAAGATTATTTATTAATTAATTATGCAGATAATGATAAAATTTATGTTCCTGTAGAAAAAATTGAATTAATATATAAATATTCTGATAAAGATGGGGTAAAACCAAAAATTGACAAATTAAATTCTACTAACTGGGCTAAGACTAAAATGCGAGTAAAAAAACGTATAGAAGATATTAGTGGAGAACTTATTAAGTTATATGCAAATAGATTAGCAATAAAAGGTAAAGAATATAAAGATTTTGCCGAGGAAAAGATTTTTGAAAACGATTTTCCATATGAAGAAACAGCTGACCAAATAAAATGTATTAAAGATATTAATGAAGATTTAAAAGATACGAAACCAATGGAAAGACTTTTATGTGGAGATGTTGGTTTTGGTAAAACAGAGGTAGCCTTTAGAGCAATTTTTAAGACTATTTTAAATGGGGATCAGGTTGCTTATCTATGTCCCACTACACTTTTATCTCGACAACAATATAATAATGCTTTAGAAAGATTTAGACATTTTCCAATTAACATTGCGCTTTTAAATCGTTTTACGTCTCAGAAAGAGTTTAAAAGAATTATAAAAGGGCTTAAAGAAGGAACTATTGATATTGTATTTGGAACTCACAAATTATTTAATGAACAAATAGACTATAAAAGTTTAGGTTTGTTAGTTATTGATGAAGAGCAGAGATTTGGAGTAAAACATAAGGAAAAGATAAAAGAACTTAAAAATTCTATAAATGTTTTAACATTATCGGCTACACCAATTCCTCGTACTCTTAAAATGGCTATGAGTGGATTAAAAGATATGTCAGTAATTGATACACCTCCTATAAATCGTTACCCTGTGCAGACTTATGTAGTGGAAGAAAATGATGTGTTAATTAAAGATGCAATCTATAAAGAATTAGCAAGGGATGGCCAAGTTTATATTTTATATAATAAAGTTGCTAGTATTCAAGATTTTGCTAATAAAATAACTAATTTAGTTAAAGAAGCAAATGTAGTAGTCGCTCATGGACAAATGGATAAAATAGAACTAGAAAATGTTGTTGAAAGTTTTGTAAATAATGAATTTAATGTTTTGATTTGTACTACGATAATTGAAACTGGTATAGATATTCCAAATGTAAATACGTTAATTGTTATAGAAGCAGATAAATTTGGTTTAAGTCAGCTATATCAAATTAGAGGAAGAGTAGGCAGAAGTAATAAAATAGCTTATGCTTATTTGATGTATAAGCCAGAAAAAGTTTTGACAGAAACAGCTATTAAAAGGTTACAATCTATTAAAGATTTTACTGAACTTGGTAGTGGATATAAAATTGCTATGCGAGATTTGTCTATTAGAGGAGCAGGAGAATTATTAGGTAGTGAGCAAGCAGGATTTGTTGATTCTATAGGGATTGAATTATATATGAAAATGTTGGAAGAAGAAATTAAAAAATTAAAAGGAGAAAAAATAGAAGAAGATATTCCTGAAGAGCAAAACTTAATTGATGTTGATACTCATATAAATGGCAAAATAGTAGATGATGAAGAATTAGTAATAGAAGTTCACAAATTAATTAATACAATATCAGATGAGACAACTTTTAATCAGGTAAAAGAAGAATTGGAAGATCGTTTCGGTTCTCTAGACCAAAAAATACTAATTTATATGTATGAAGAATGGTTTGATCATTTAGCAAAGAAATTAAATATTACAAAAGTAAAGCAATTAGAAAATCTAATAGAAGTTGAAATACCAGAAAATATTTCTAATAAAGTTCATGGAGATAAATTATTTATGGAAATTTATCAAATAAGTAGAAATTTTAAATTAAGATATTTTAATAAAAGAATTTATATTGCTTTAAAAACAAATAATTTAGAGAAACATTTTTTAGTTTATTTAATAAAATTAATGGAAATGTTAATATCTAATATTGGAGTATAATTTATTCAATTTTAATTACAATAATTATTGATTGGAGTGAATTATGCAGATTAGTTTTGTACGCAGAATTGATGAATTAGGAAGAATTGTAATTCCTAAAGAAATAAGGAATAAATTAAAGATTTCTAGTGGAGAATTATTAGATTTAAATATTTTAGATGATAGTTTAGTAATAAAAAAATCTAGTAGCATGATTAATTTGGATTATGCCAAAATGGTTATAGATTTAATTAGTTATTTTGCTGATTTTGATTTGGTAGTAACTCAAGGGGAAAAAATAGAGGTTTTTACTAAAACTATAGATGCTAATATAAAAAATGCTGAAATCACAGAAGAATTAAAGGAAATAATGAAAGAACGCAAATCTAAAGAGTTTTCTGGAAGTTTAAAATTGACAGATAATTTTGATTTAAAAGGGCATATTTATGTAAAAACAATTATTAAAGATAGTGATGCGATAGGGTTATTGATTATGTGTGAAAAAGAAAAAGGTATTGCAGATGTAAATGTTTTTATGTCAATGGTTACCAATATGTTTGTAATTTAAACTAGATAAAAATTGTAAATGCCCAAAATATTTATTGCACAAATTTTTATCTTATGTTAAAATACGTGTGTTAGATGACGAAGGAAAGAGTAATTATATATTTATAAGTAGAGAGTTCTTGTTTGGTGAAAAAGAATTATAAAATATAATGAACATGGTTCTGGAATTTAAATCGTTAATCGCGTTAAGATATAAGTGCATGATACTCATGAATTAAGGTGGTACCGCGAATATATTTCGTCCTTAAGTTATGAGTTTTTTTAATGATTAATTCTAGTTATCTTAAAAATTAATAAAGTTTAAAGGGTGATATTATGGAAAGAAAACCGTATTATATTTCTACTGCAATTGCTTATACTTCTGCAAAACCTCATATTGGAAATACTTATGAAATTGTCTTGGCAGATGCAATTGCAAGAAATAAAAGATTAGAAGGCTATGATGTTTATTTTCAAACAGGGACAGATGAACATGGAGAGAAAATTGAATTAAAAGCCAAAGAAAAAGGAATAACTCCTCAATGTTATGTGGATCAAATTGCTAAAGAAATTAAAGACATTTGGGATTTAATGAATACTACTTATGATAGATTTGTTAGAACAACAGATAAAGATCACGAAAAAAAGGTTCAACATATTTTTAAAAAATTATATGATCAAGGAGATATTTATTTATCTAAATATGAAGGTTTATATTGTACTCCTTGTGAATCATTTTTTACTGAAACTCAATTAGTTGATGGAAAGTGTCCAGATTGTGGCAGAGATGTTGAAGTTAAAAGTGAAGAGGCATACTTTTTTAAATTGTCTAAATATCAAGATAAATTAATGGAATATATTGAAACTCATCCAGATTTCATTCAGCCAGAATCTAGAAAAAATGAAATGATTAATAATTTTTTAAAACCAGGATTACAAGATTTATGTGTTTCTCGTACTTCTTTTAAGTGGGGAATTCCTGTAGATTTTGATGATAAACATATAGTTTATGTGTGGATAGATGCTTTGTCAAATTATATTACTAACATTGGTTATGATGTGGATAATCAAAGCGATGAATTTAAAAAGTATTGGCCTGCAGATTTACATTTAATTGGTAAAGACATAATTCGTTTTCATACAATTTATTGGCCTATTATTTTGATGGCTCTTGACTTACCACTTCCTAAACAAGTATTTGGGCATCCTTGGTTACTTTCAGGTAATGATAAGATGAGTAAAAGTAAAGGTAATATCTTATATGCTGATGATTTAGTAAAAAAATATGGTTTAGATACTATTAGATATTTTGTTTTACATGAAATTCCTTTTGCCGATGATGGAATTATTACAGAAGAGTTAATTATTGAAAGAAATAATTCTGATTTAGCTAATATACTTGGTAATTTAGTAAATAGAACTATAGCAATGGACAAGAAATATTTTAACGGAATTGTAGAAAATTTGAATGTAGTTGGTGAAGAAGATAAAAGTTTAATAGAAAAATTAGAAAATTTACATATAGTTTTTAAAGAAAAGATGGATAATTTAAGAATTGCTGATGCAATAGATGAGGTATTTAATTGTTTAAGGGCATCTAATAAATATATTGATGAAACTGCTCCATGGATTTTAGCTAAAGATGAAAATAGTCAGGATAGATTGAAAACTGTTTTATATAATTTAGTAGAATCAATTAGAATTTGTTCTGTTTACTTACAACCTTTTTTGCCCGATACAGCTAATAAAATATTTATGTTTTTAAATACTAATGATACAAGTTATGAATCAACGAAAAAATTTGGTCAATATCAATCTGGAACTAAATTGAATGACGCTGAAATATTGTTTAAAAGAATAGATGCAAGTGAGGATTAAATGTTAGTTGATACTCATTGTCATTTATACAATAAGTTTTTTTCTAATATTGATGCAACTCTTAAAGAAGCTTCAAACAATAATGTGAACATCTGTATTTCTGCATCTGATGATATTGTTTCTGCTAAAGAAATGTTAAGTATAGCCAAAAGGGGGAGAAATATCTATATATGTTTAGGAATTCATCCTGACAATCTTAGTGATTCTTATGATGAACTAGAACAATTAGTAAAAAATAATTTGAATAATAAAAAATTAGTGGCAATTGGAGAAATAGGTTTAGATTATTATCATACAAAGGAAAATAAAGAAGAACAAATAAAATTATTTGAATCTCAATTAAGTTTAGCAGAAAAATATAATTTTCCTGTTGTTATTCATAGTAGAGAGGCAACATTAGATACAATAACATGTTTAAAAAAATATAATGTTAAAGGAGTTATTCATTGCTTTAATGGTAGTTTAGAAACAGCCAAAGAATATATTAAAATGGGATATAAGTTAGGAATTAATGGAATTATTACGTTTAAAAATTGTAATTTAAAAGATGTAATAAAGCAATTAAATTTAGAGAATTTAGTAATAGAAACTGATACTCCATTTTTAACTCCTGAACCTTTTAGAAAATATAGCAATGAACCAAAATATATTAAAGTAATTGCTGAATTTCTTGCTAATTTATTTGAAGTTAGTATAGATGAGGTGGCAAAAATTACGACAAAAAATGTCGAAGAGATTTTTGACATAGAAACGTAGATATGATATTATATATAAAGTGTAGGTGAAGACATGATAAAGAAAATATTTTCAAGCACTTTAATAGTTTTTAAGATGATAAGTATTGTGTTAATTGTTTCAGTTTTAACACAAGTAAGTATTACAAAACAAAACAGACAAGCCACTAACGTAAATTTAAACAAAACTTTAGATTTACATGCAATGGCTATAAAAGTAAATCAAATTCAAATGAGTGATAAATATTATGTACTAGATACATATGTAGGTGATTTGACTGCCTATTTAGCTAATTGTCCTCTATGTGGCGGAACATTAGGATGTACTGGACAAAATGTTTTAGATGGAACTACTACTTATTTAGATAATGATTATGGAGAAGTTCGTATAGTAGCTTCTAGTAGTAATTTAGCTTGTGGTTCTATTATTCAATTTGAATCTAGTAATTTTTCTGGAAAGCAAACTGCTATTGTATTAGATAGAGGAGTTACTGGAAATGCAATAGATATTTTAGTAAATTCTGATACCGAAGCAGCTAATATTGGAAGAAAACAAATAACATATGATATTTTAAGATTTGGTTGGGAAAGGAAAAATATATAACAAGCTTAGTCTTGTTTTTTTACAATTATGAATGATTTTAAATTTAAGAAAAAATACGGACAAAATTTTTTAAGAGATGAAAATATTTTAAATAAGATTGTGGAAAGTATTCAAGTAAAACAAAATGATTTAATAATAGAAGTCGGCCCTGGAGATGGAGCATTATCTAAAAAATTAAAAAATTTGAATACACAAATTTTAGCCTA
>CANQNA010000023.1 GCA_947625005.1 uncultured Bacilli bacterium | reverse complement strand
TTAAAAATTTATCACTTAAAGTAAAATTGACAAATCCTTTTTCATTGCTAACACTTTGAAAATTATCATCATTTTTTAAATTATCTACAATCTCATCAGCAATTACACTAGGACTTTTATGATAAATTTTTGCTAAAGAAAAACAGCCATTATATTGATAATCACCTAATTCTGGTCTTCCACTAACTATTAATTTTACTTGATCATCAAAACCTATTGATTTTAACTTATCTGTTAACATTTTTTCTAAATTTATAATTAAATTCATAAAATCACCTTTTTCGTTACTATAATATAAAATTAATTCTTAAGCAAGAAAAACTTACCCTTCTAAGACAGTTTTTAGGGCAAGTTTTGCTTCTTCTACACTAAGTTCATCAGGAGTCATTACATAAACAACAGCACTACCACTTGAGAAACAAGTATTACGGGAATCTTTTCCAGTTACTGTTTTTTGTTCTATCTCCCAATCAGTTGGATTTTTTATTTGATTTTTAACAAATTTTAAAATATCTTCTGTTGGCATATTAGTAGATACATAATTTCCTAAGGAATTAATTAAACTATTATATTTAACTATAATACTAGGACTTGTTGCTTTATCAAAAATAGCATTTAAAACAAGTAATTGATTTTCTATTCTACTTCTATCTCCTCCAGATAAAGTATGTCTAGTACGAGCAAGAGCTAAAGCTTGTTCACCATTTAATTCTTGCATTCCTTTCTTTAAACAAATCTTGTTATTAGTATCTCTCTTACTATTTTGTTCACAGAAACTAACAGGAACATCTACATCAATTCCTCCTAGTTTATTAACAATTGTAACAAATGAAGTAAAGTTAACACGGAAATAATAAGAAATATCTATATCATACAAATCCTCTAAAGTCATTAAAGATTCCTCTACTCCATAAATACCAGCATGAGTAAGTTTATCTTTTCTTTGTTTGCTATGAAGAGTAACAAAATAATCTCTTGGAGTATTTAACATTAAAATTTTTCCAGTATTAGGATTTACTGCTACTAAAATATTTACATCACTTCGAGCTTTAGCACTTATTTTTCCTGATGTATCAATACCACTTATATAAATAACAAAAGAATCTTTACTAATATTTTTATTACTACTCATAACTTTAGTTTTAGTTAAAACATCAAACGAATAAATACTTACTAAATCCTCAGTTTCTATACCATCTTCTTTTAAAATATCCATATAAGCATTACTCATTAAGATAGCATCTATTTTAGCACTTTCAATATCTTTAATACCCTCTTGAATATCTTCATAGTCAATAACATTAAAAGTTATTTTATCACTAACTTTATCAATAGCTTTTTTTCCTGATTCATCATCTAAATTATATAACCCAATTCTTTTATCATCTAATTCACTAATATCAGTATAATTGTCTTTTATAACATATACAGAATAAGTCTCACTTCTATATCCAGTATCAATTATACTATTTAAGAAATCTAAAGTTCCCATAGCATAAGAACTAATAAAAATTAGAATAAACATATACAAAAGAGATAAAATCATAATTAAAGTTTTTACCCAAAATCTCAAACGTGATTTTATAAGAGCGAATAAAATGATAATATCAAAAAATAAAATTATTAAAATAAAGAAAGCTAAATATATAACTGGCAAAATTTGAAAATATGTGACTATTGCTACAGTTCCTAAAGATATTAATGCCACTAAAATAGAAATTAATTTATAGAAAAAATTTAATTTTTTCCGCTTTTTATTCTTACTATTTTTTTTCATGATGTCCCCTTTCTAACTTACATATTGAACACTACCATCAGCAAAAGTAAGTCTTACAGCAAAGCCAACAATATAGTTATATTTATTATAAAGTGTTAAAATTTCTTGCTCTACTACTTCTCCTTCGACAATTTCATTATAATCTGTACTGGCAAGCGTTAAATAATCATCATATTCGTCTAAAGTATCTAAATACTCTTCACTTAAAGCATGATCATATTTAAAAGTAATAGTTCCATCATAATCATCATAACTTGGATCAGTTTTAATCACAGTTAAATCATTTTCTTTATCACTTAAAAGAGTTTCTGTATTAGACACTGTTACATTTGTTTTAGCTGTTACATAATTTCCATATTTATCACTAATTTTAAGTTCAATACTGTGTGTACCTACTTCTTTTAAAACTTTTTCATCTTTTTTATTTTTAAATTCTGCTTTACAAGGAAGAGATAAATCTTCACAAGTAGCAATAAAATCATTTAATAAGAATTCTTCATTTACTCCTACAGTTAATGATTTTAAACTTACTTTAGGTTTTTTAGTATCCTTTACTTGAACTGTTCCTTTTTTTTCTTGATTTTCATATTTAACAGTAAAAGAAAACTTTCCAACTTCATCAGTATTTCCCTCTTCATCAACAGAAATAGATTGAAGATTTAATTTATAATCATTAATATTTCTAACTTTATTTTTTACATATACTTCAACATCAGTTGGTACTTTTTCGCCTAATTCAATTGTTACTTTATTTACTCTTAATATATTTCTTTTATGAAAATAAAGATATCCCCCTATTAATAATCCTATAAGAAAAAAAATAATTAATAGGGTTGTAAAAATAGTTTTTTTACTTGTTTGTTCAATATATGTATCTTCCATTATATCCACCTAGCAAAATAAATATTTCTTGTAAATCCCATATCATAATTCTCAGATAATCTTATTATGCTATTTACAATAGATTTTATAATATTAACACCTTTAGGAATTCTTATTTCAGTTAAACTTTGACGCATTTCTTTACGAAAAGTATAATCATCTAAATATTTATTTAAAGCATAATCTAACTTAGTTAGTTCTTCTACATCATTAGTAAAATTATTATTAAAAATATAATCTTGATATATAGAGATTATTTTATAAGTTAAAACATCTCCTTCTAATATTTCATAATTTATTATCTTATAAAAATTAGGACAATATTTTATTATTTGTTTATTCTTTTTCATTTTCCACCTACTATCTTATCTACTATTAAAATTATAGTACATAATAATGCGTAAGTCAAAAAAAAATGCAATATTTTGCATTATAATTGTGTTCCACAGGCAATACAGAATTTTTGTTCTTCTGCTAAAGATACTCCACAAGCTGGACAAGTTTTAGTTGCCCTCTCTGGTAATTCTATATTATCAAGTGAATTTTCATTTTCTTCTATTTCTGGTTTAATTAATTCTTTTTCTGAATTATCTTCTAAATCTATAGTATCTATTTTTTCTTCTTGAATTGGTTCGATTATCATTTTCTCAATAGGCTCTACTTGACTATTTAAAGAATCTATAGATGATGGTTCACTTAATGTTTCTGTTGCAGGTTCGTCATTAAGAGTTTCTAAAGCCTCTATAGTTTCAGAATTAGTAGAATTTTCGCTAGATGTAGGTGTTTCTATTAATTTAGGATTTTTGCTAAAGGCAATATTTTTCGCATTCTGTGGTTTATCTTTATATAAATTATTAACCAAATCTTGAACATCTTGAGCATCTTGATTCATTGGATCAATTGCCTCAGAAATTGGATTAATTTCTCCCGCTCCTCCTTGAGAAAGTACACCTTCACTATTATTAACTTCTGGAATAGATATTTCTGGAGTTTCTGGATTGTTATTTACGCTTTCTGGATTAACATCTACTTGATTTAAATTAGCATTATCCATTACAGGAATTTGTCCAATTTGAGGTTGAACATTATTAACTGTTTCTAAATTAGTATTTTCTGTTGATACGTTTTCAGCTGTTTCATTAAATGGATTATATATTGGTTCTTCATTTTGTTCTGTATTTTGAATTTCATAATTAGAAAATGCTAAAAGTGGAATCATTATCCAAGAAAAGAAAAAAGTTAAAACGCCAAAAGCTGTATCTTTACCAAATTTTTTCGCTAATCCAATATACATTAATAATAAAATAACAATATTTACACCTGGAATTATTAATAAAAATAAATACCAAATTGGTTTTTCAATAATTTCTAACCAAACTATAATATTCCAAATAGGAACTATTGCACTAATTGCTGGCTTTCCGGCTTTTTTATAAATTTTCATAAAACCAACAATTAAAACTAAAGCTAAAAAGGCTACTAATACAAATATAGATATAAGTAATCTATTAGGACTTATAATAACTTGACTAACACTAACTACACTCTTTTCATTCATTTTATTCACTCACCCTTTTTACCGCATTTTGGACAAAAATTGCCTGACATTTCTGAACCACATTCAGAGCAATATCGTACTACTTTTTTTTGATCTTTCGCTTTGTTTTGAAAATCATAACATCCCCAAGGATTTACTAATATACTTTCATCATATTCATATTTTTTAGAAAAACCTAAAATTAAATAAAATATAAATGGTAGAAAAGTCATACCTATTGCAAAAATTGCCGTTTGTTTAAATTTTTTAGCAATATTATAATTAATACAAAAATTTACATAAATAATTGCTATACTTAATAAAGTACTTAATAAAACAAAGATAGAATTCCCCGAACCATTCATTAAACTATTATCATTAATCGTTATCACAAGATTAGATATTAAAACCAAAAAATACCACCAATGACATCCTGATAACTCTACTAAAGACCAAGTATTATAATAAGGAATAAAAGCACGAAATAAAGGATGATCCATTTTAGCCTTTTTAAAAATCTTATAATAACCAATTGATACAAGTACATACATTATTAGAGTTGTAACTAATACAATTATTAAAGCATATGCTAAATTTACAAAAAAATCTCCATAACTTTCCATATCATACTCCTATCTATTATAATTATACAATTTTAGTTTTAAAATTACAACAAAAAAATATAGACAAAAAGAGCGAGATTATTCCCGCTCTTAGTAAATATTAAAAATTTTATTTCGTAATTAATTAAAATTTAAAGTTTTATTGTTTGATGTTACTGTTATATTTTTCCATTTCTTCTTTTGTTACATGAAATTAAACATAGTCTTCCACTCTTTAGTACCCTTTTATATTAAGTATTAAAAAATAAGGTGTTAACCTTATTTATCACTTTCTTCTTTTGAAATTACGTTATTTCCTTTATAATTTCCACATTTAGTACAAGCACGATGTGGTTTAATATGTGCTCCACAACTTGGACATACAGTCATTTCTGCAACTTGTTTCTTTAAATGAGTACGACGCATTCTTTTTTTAGTTTTACTAGTTCTTCTAAATGGAACAGCCATTTAAGTCACTCCTTCCTTGTTTATATAATAAACTATTTATCACTTAATTCCCAACCTTCACCTTTTAAATTATTTAGGTTTACTCCCTCTTTTACAATTCTCATGGGAATTTCCAATACAATATTTTCGCATAATAATTCACTAATATCAAGTAAATTTTTATTTTTTTTCAAAATTTCTGCAAAATTTCCTAAATTTTCTTCAATTTCAAGAGAAAATGAATAATCAACAGGTTCTAAAGTAAGAGAACAAGGAACAACAATAGTTCCTTCTAGATTTCCTATTAACTCCAACTCATCACTATAATTAAGAGATGCTTCTCCTGTTAAATATAATTTTTTAATTTCTAAAATTTCCGTATTTTTTAATAATTCTAATGAAATAGTTATTTCTTGATTAATTTCTTCTTTTCCTAACCTATTAATTAAATTTAAATCCAATTTCATATTACATCATTTTATTCATTTGTTGCATTACTTGTTTAACTTGTTTTTGACTAGGTTTTCTTCCCATACCACTCATCATAGTTTCAATCATTTTTTCATTAATTGGGGGATTTTTCTTTAAATATTTTTTCATAACAAAACGAGCGCCAAAAAAACCTATTACTAAACCTATTATAAGTCCAACTAAAACTAGCAAAATATCTTCTAGCATATATTCCCTCCTCGTCTATATAATTATACTAAAAAAAATTTAATTATACAACAAATATTCATGAAACCCAATAATAATCTAAAGCAGAAAAATTACAAATAAATAAATTTTTTATTTTCTTTAATTCTTTTATAAATCTATTATTTTCTTTATTGCTAATTAAAATTAAATAATTATTTTTAATAATTAATTCACTTTTTTCTTTTGTAAAATAATTTATATATTTATGTTTATTTTTAAATAAAGTATAACCATCTAAATGTTTTAAGTTATTATATAAATTTTGACTTAATACTTCTTTATTAAATTTAATATTAATATTTGTTAATAAATTATAAGCTAAATCTAAATTATTTTTATTAATATGATTTATACTATCTATGGTTTTAAATAATGTATATTCATCATTTTTAGTTAATTCTCTATATTCTCTTTTTATTCTAAATATATAAAATGTTTGCATTTACTCACCAAATACATTATATAAATAAATCTTTATAAAATTTGTCGAATAAAAAAAGAGGAAAAAATCCTCAAATTTATTTAAACGTTATATAACGTACAATATATTTTATGGAATACATTCTTTAATTGTGACACTTTTTCCTATTTTAAATAAAATAGTTCCACTTGTTTGAGTATTGTAATAAGGGATATTTAAAGAATTTAAACGCTCAAGAACTTCTTTTTTAGGATGATGATAACGATTATTTCTTCCACTACTAATAATTCCAATTTTAGGAGTAATGCTTTTTAAAAAATCTAAACTTGTACTTGTATCAGAACCATGATGACCTAATTTTAAAACATCTATATCTAAATTATATTTTTCAAGTAAAGTTTCTTCGCTTTCTATGGTAGCATCTCCCATAAATAAAAATTTATATTGTAAATTTAAATGTATTATTTGACTATTACTATTTTCATTATCAAATAAATTATTTTCCAAAATAGTTAAAGGAAGTTTTCCTTCATAATTTTCTCTTACTCTTTTTGCTCGTTTTTTAATTTCTAATTCTAAATCATTATACTCGTCTTTATTAAAAATAACATTTTTAACCTCTAAATTTTCCATAATATGCAGCGCATCTCCACAATGATCATAATCTCCATGAGTAATAATTAAGTAATCTAAGTGAGCAAAACCTAAACTTTTAATTAAGGTTATAGTTTTATCGCTAATATAATATGGTGAAGAATTTCCATAATTTATAATTCCTCCTGTATCAATTAAAACTAATTCATTTTTATATTTGATTAAAGTTGAATCTCCTTGATTAACATCTAAAAAATAAATATAAGTATTGCTATCTAATAAGGGTAATATTTTAAGAATTATAATTAACATTATAGGACCAATTAAATATTTAACATGTTTTGTTAATGTTAAATAGAGAAATAAATAATAAATTATTAAAGAAATTACATTTAATTTAGGAATAATTAAATGTAAAGATAAAGTATTTAATTTTAATGAACTTATTTCTAAAAATTTAATAATAACGCCTAATATAGGTTCTAAAAATTTAAATATAAGAGTTAGAAAAGTAAGAGGAGTTAAAATAAAAGATACTAAAGGGACAAATAAAATATTATAAAAAATACTCAATAAATTTATTTGAAAATAACTATTAATAGTAAGAGGTAAACTTATAAGTAAAGAAATACAACTTATTATAAATACTTTTTTTAAATAATTACCTTTTATTAGTTTATTGGAAATTATTAAACCATAAGTTATAGAAGCTGAATATAAAAACCCTAGATCATTTAATAATGTTGGCTTTATAAATAGTAAAATAATAACTGTTAAATAAAAAGAATTAATAGTAGATAAATGATGAACATTTAATTTTTTTAAACCTAATATGAGAAAAAAAACACTACTTCTTAAAACACTAGCACTAAAACTTGTGATAAACATATAGAATCCTAAAAAAAGAAATACAATAATATATGAAGTAATTTTATTAAATTTTAATTTGTGTAAGAAAAAAAGAATCGATGCTGTTAATAAACTAATATGAGTACCACTTATACAGAATAAATGAACTACTCCATTATTCTGATAGCTTTGATAAACGGTTTCATCAATATAATTTTTATCTCCTAATATAAAAGTATATAAATAATTAGCATATTTGTATTGATCTATTCTTTCTTTTATTTTATTTTTAACAAAATATAAAATATTAGTTTTATGAGAACTAACTTCTATATCTTCTACAGTCATAGTATAGGTTATACCTTGATTTTTTAAATATTTCTTATAATTAAAATTATTAGGAGTAGTATTATTTAGAGGTAAAGAAAGTTCTCCTTTAACTTTTATAAACATTCCTAATTTTAAATCATCTTTATCGGAAGAATAATAATTACATTTAATTTTTTCTTTACCCTTTATAACAAAAGTTGTTTTATCCTCTTCTTTAATTAAAGAAATAATTTGTCCAGATACTATATTATCATTAAGTTTATAATAAGTTTTTAAATCTTTACTATTTCTTATAAAGGATAATAAAATTATAAAACATAAAATTAAAAGAAAAATATTAGACTGTAATATAGTTTTTAATTTTAGCAAATAATTTTTCTCCAATACCTTTAACATTTAAAATATCTTCAATTGTTTCAAATGGAGTATTATTTCGGTAATCAATAATATTTTGAGCGACTACTTGTCCTATTCCGGAAAGTTTTGTTAATTCTTCTAAAGAAGCTGTATTAATATTAATAATTAAACTTTCCGTAGTTGTCTTTAAAGTTGTTGTAGGTAAAGTGGTTATTTCTTTAGTTATAGTTGTTGTCGGAATTTTTAAAGTAGTTGTAGTTTCAGCGATTTTATTACAATGTATTTCCGGACATTCACATTTTGGGCAAGTATAAGTTAAATTTTTATAGTCAGAAATACTTAAAATATTAATAACCATTTCATCTTCTACTTTCTTGCTCAAATTAATATTTTTAACATAAGAATTTTTCTTTAAACCACCCGCTTTTTTTATTATGTCATTTATAACATCTCCTTTTTCTACTAAATAAACACCAGGATTATTAACATTTCCTTTAATATCACAATAACTATCTGTAACAGATTTATTTAAAGCGAAAACATGAAAAAGTCCGAGCAATAAACTAATCATATGGTAATATGCTCCTTTATTCGTTCAAACATAGCATCACCTATTCCAGATACATTTTTTAATTCAGCAATTGTTTTAAAAGAACCATTATCTTCTCGATAACTGATAATAGCTTCCGCTTTACTTTCTCCAATACCACTTAAGGTCATTAATTCATTTTTACTAGCAGTATTAATATTCACTAACGTTGTTTTAGATGCATCAGAACTACTTTCATTTTCTATACAATTATTAATTTCTATAGATTCACAATTACATGTTGTGTCACAAGTAATTTTATTGTTGCCTTTTTTTACTTCACTATCAGTATAAATATAGACAACCATTTCACTTTTTAATCTCTCTGCTAAATTAATATTTCCAGTATTTGCTGATTTTGTTAATCCTCCAGCTAAAGTAATAGCATCAATTACGCGATCGCCTTCTTTAGCTTCATAAACTCCCGGTTTTTTTACCGCACCTTTTACATCAATATAAAATTTAGTTTCAGCTTTTTTAGTTGTTGTTGTAACAACTGCCAGTGAAGTTTGAGATATTTCTTCATTAGAAGAAAAATAATATAGAGCAAGAGCACCTAATAAAAGTAGTATCACTCCACCAATTATATAACCCTTTTTATTAAATAAAAAATTTTTCATATTTCTTTCCTCCCACTTATATAAGTACTCACTATATAGGCTTTTTCCTTTTTTCTTTTTCAATTTTTTTCATAAAATATTTTGAGAGGAGAAAAAAATGTATAATAATAATTATTACTATAATAATGGAGATAGACAATTTTTATTCCCTTTTTTATTAGGTGGTTTAACAGGTGGTGCTCTTGTAGGTGTTACACGTCCTAGACCAGTTTATGTTAATCCTCCACAATATCAACCATATCCTTATCCTGGATATAGTTACGGATATGGCTATGGTTATCGTCCATTTTAAAAGTTCACTTTATGGTGAACTTTTTAATTTAAAATTTAAAATAAATCCTAAACAAATAAAATAACTTATTAAACTACTGCCTCCATAAGACAAAAAAGGTAAAGTAATTCCTGTAATAGGAAGTAATCCTAAATTCATCATAATATGTTCTAATTGTTGATATAAAAATATTCCTAAAAATCCAATAATAAAATATTTTTGATCTTTTTTAACATACTTTAAATCATTAATAAAAATAAAATCAAAGTATAAAAATACACCTAAAACTAAAATTCCTCCAATAAATCCCATATTAGTTAAAATTAGAGCATAAATAAAATCAGTTGGTGCTTCAGGAAAATATATATGATACTTATTAATTCCTAAACCTAATAGTCCTCCACTTCCAACTCCAATTAGACCATTTTCCAATTGATATCCACTAGACTTACTAAAATCAACTAAACGATCCATTCGATAGAAAAAACTAGTACCAAATAATTTTATAAATAAATCTTGTTGAAAAAAATATAAACTGAAAAAAATTCCTACTAAAATAACTAAACTAGAAATACCTAGAATATACCACCATTTATTTAATTTATAATAAAAAATCATAAATACCCACATAATTATATAAAATAATACGGTACCTGTATCAGGTTCTAAAAATGTTAACGCAGAAGGAATTGAAATAATAAAAAAAGTTTTAACAATTAGTAAAAAATCCTTACCTTTATATTCTGAAAATATTTTACTTAAATAAATTAGTAAAACTATTTTCATAAATTCACTAGGTTGAAAAGAAATAAAGCCTAAATTAAACCAAGCACGAGCTCCATTAACACTTTTTCCCAAAAATAATACTATTAATAAAAGAATATTAAATAATAAATATAACCAGAAAATATTTTTATATATTAATTTATAATGAGTTTTTAAAACTATGAATAATAGAATGAATCCTAAGATATAATAAATAACTTGTTTAAGTAAATAAGTATTATAACTTGATAAAATAAATCTAGAATTATACATGTTTAAAAAACTTATAATCATTAATATAATAAGGGGAATGAAATATTTTAGATATTTTTTTAATTTTAATCGTTTCATATTAATATTTTGTTCAATAATTTAAATTTATACATATTATATATTAGGGTGAAGTTATGAAAAATTTACCAAATGTATATGCAAATAAAATAGAAAAAAAGATAAATAATTCTCAAGAATATGTAGAAATTAAAGAACATGCTGAAAGACATTATTCTAAAAATGATATTAATAAAAAAATAAATAATATTTTTAAAACAAATCAATATATTTATAAAATTAGAGTAATAATTGAAACTGACAAAGGGTTAGAAGATAAAATAATAGTAGGACAAACAAAAGATGCTTTAATAACTTTGGATAATGAACTTATAAATATGGATTCTATAAAAGATATTAATTTAAAATAGAACCAACAGAGTTCTATTTTTTTATTTCATCTTTACTTTCTTTTTGTTTACTACATCCTACTAAAACTAATATAATTATACATAACGTTTTTACAAAACATTCCACTTATTTAATTTATATTTTCCTTTTTAACAAGATTCATGTTATTAACAACTATTTGATATTTATCCATTCTTTTTTCAACTTTTCCCATAATACTAATTAAACTTCCTTTTTTTAAATTGCGTGTTAAATTAAAACAATTAGGGAAAAAAGTTAAATCTGCTCTTCCTGTTTCATCGCTGGCTTCCACAAAAGCCATTTTTTTATTATTTTTAGTCTCAATTGTCTTAATTTTTTCTACCAATACAACAGTTTTAACAATCTTATCAAAATACTTACTAATATCTTTTAATTTTACAACATCAGTATATTGACTTGCTGGATGATTGGAAAGATAAAAACCATATAGTTTTGCTTCTTCTTCTAAAAGATCTACTTCATTCATTTCATCCACATAATTAATTACAGGAACTTCTACTAAAGAAGAATCTAAATCTTTTATTAATTCTGCATAAAGTAAAGCATTATCCATATTTTCTAACATAGTTTTTCTATTTAAATTAAAACTATCAAGAACTCCTGCATATATTAAAGATTCTAAGATTTTTTTATTAACATTAAATCCATAAGTACGAGAGACAAAATCAAAATAATCTTTAAAGTCTCCTTGTTCTAATCTTTCATTAATTATTGCATCACTAGAAGTTGTTCCAATATTTTTTATGACATTTAAAGGAAGCATGATTCCTCCATTATAAATTTGATAACTTTTATCACTAATATTAATCATCGGCTTGTATATTTTAATATTTTCTTGTTTTGCTAAAGTTAAATATTCATTAGTTTTTGTTTCACTACCAATATTAGAATTTAACAAGTTAATAATAAAATATTCTTTATAATAAACTTTCAAATACATCATTTGATAACCTACAAGAGAATAAGCGACGGAATGAGATTTATTAAAACCATAATCAGCAAATTTAACAATTAAATCATAAATAGTTTTAGCTAGATTTTCCTCATAACCATTTGCTTTACTTCTTTTTAAGAATTTTTTCTCTTCATTTTCAATTATTTCTAATTTTTTCTTACTAATTGCTCGTCTAATTAAATCACTTTCAGCATAACTATAACTTCCCATAACATTTAATATTTGCATGATTTGTTCTTGGTAAATAATTATACCGTAAGTACTTTCTAAAATTGGTTTTAAATCTTCATGATAATAATCTATTTTTTCAAAATTTCTTTTTCTTCTAATATATGTATCAATATTATTCATAGGTCCTGGACGAAAAAGAGCAAGTGCGGATATAAGATCATCAAAACAAGTTGGTTTTAATTTCCTTAAAAAATTTTTCATTCCTGATGATTCAAATTGAAATATTCCTGTAGTATTAGCAAGAGCAAATTCTTTATAAACTTTAGGATCATTTAAAGAAATATTATTAATCAAGAATGGTTTATGAGTATCTTTTTCAATACTATTAATAGTATTTGCTAGAATAGTTAAATCTTTTATAGATAAGAAGTCCATTTTTAATAATCCTAAACTTTCTAAAAATTCCATTTGATATCCAGTAAGATAAGAATTATTACTTTTAGTAAGGGGAATTAAATCGTCTAAATCAACACTAGAAATAACTATACCGGCTGCATGGGTACTCATTTGTCTTTTTAAGCCCTCAAAATGTTGACTAATTTCATAAACTTTTTTTAATTTTTCCTTACTATTTAAAATATCTTTTACTTCTTTTGTCATGTTTTCTTTTAAAGATTTCTTCGCATCAATAAATTTTAATAAATGTTCTAGTGATTTCTCTTCTACTTCTAAACATTTACCAATATCTCTTAAAACTTGTTTAGAGGCTAGGGTTCCAAAAGTCATGATACCAGCAACTCTTTTCTCTCCATAAACCTTTTTAACATAATCAATAACTAAGTGTCTTTTAGAGGCATCAAAATCAATATCAATATCAGGCATCGTAATACGTTCAGGATTTAAAAATCTTTCAAATAATAAATCATATTTCAAGGGATCGATTTGAGTAATACCTAAAGAATAACTAATTAAACTTCCTGCTGCACTACCTCTTCCAGGACCTACATATATTTTATTTTGAATAGCAAATTTTACATAATCATAAACTATTAAAAAATAGTCAACATATCCCATATTTTTAATAACCGATAATTCATATAAAAACCTTTGTTTATATTTGTCTTCGATATTTCCCTTTAGTCTTTTAGTTAATCCTTTTAAAGCAAGAGCATATAAATATTTATAATTATCTAGATTACCTTTATATTTAGGAATATAAGTCTTATCATTTTTTATTTCTAAATTACATAATTCTGTAAAAATTAAAGTTGTTTTTTTAAAATCATCATCTATATCTAATTTTAAATAGCGATCACTTAAATCTTTTTTTAGATAAGTAGTTTCTGTCTTTCCAGTATTTATCATATCTAAATAATTTAAGTAAGTTGTTTCAGTTTTTTCTAAACATAAAGTTTCATTTAAATAAACACTCTTTTCTTTTAATAATTTAATATTTAAATATTCTTGTTGATTAGAAAAACTTACAAATGTATCTTTATAAATATTTTTTAATTCCTCTAATAATTCTCGACTTTCATAAGGAACTACTAATATTAAGAAAGAATTATATTTTATTAAAATATCTTTATTTAAAGCATTATCTAATAAATATGTATTAATTTTAAATAAATTTTGTAATCCTTGATAATTTTTGACGAATAAATAAAATTTTAAATTATTATAATTTAATTCTAAACCAATAATTGGTTTTATATCATATTTTTTTGCTGTCAGATAAAAATTCATTACACCATATAAATTATTATCAATTAGTCCGCAAGCTTGTATATTTTTTTCTTTTAGAAAAGGGAATAACTTTTTTATTTGAATTAAACTTGTTAATAAAGAATAATCAGTTTTAATTCCTAAAGGAATAAAATTCATAAGTCTCACCCTCTTAAATAAATTATATAATAAGTTTTTTAATCATTCAATAAAGTAATACAATAAATAAAAAGTTAAGATATATTTTTTCTCAGGCGAATCTTGTTCTAATCTCTAGTAAAACAAAATTTTGTCGAACAGTATTTTATTCTATATAACAAAATTTG
>CANQNA010000022.1 GCA_947625005.1 uncultured Bacilli bacterium | reverse complement strand
GAAAAAAATGAAGAAAGCGAAGAAAAAGATGAATCTAAAAATTACATCAAAAAAGAAAGAAAATATGGCAAAATTGAAAGATCATTTTATCTTGGAGATATTGAAGAAGAAAATATTAAAGCAAAATATGAAAATGGTATTTTAGAAATAATTGTCCCAGAAAAGAAAGAAACAGAAAGAAAAACAATTGAAATAAATTAGCACATAAGTGCTTTTTTTATATATCTAAAAATTCAATATAATCTTTATAGTCTTTAATTAATTCTTTTACAAAAATACTCATATTGTGTTTTCTTACTAATAAATAAACTTCATTTTTAGTTCTTGTTAAAGCGACATAAAATAATCTTCGTTCCTCATCATAAGGGTACAAACAAACATTTTTAGCAATTTTATTTAAAATTTTATCTTCTTTCTTTTTATTAGGGAAACCATCTATTTTATTTTCTAAGTTAATTAAAATAACTTTTTCTGCTTCAAGGCCTTTGCTCTTATGTACTGTTAAATATCTAATATTAAATTTTAAATTATAAGATTTAATATCATAGTTATTTCTACCTAGAATCATTAAATCATCTGAATTTATTTTTTCTATTAATTTATTTATTGTATTTTTATTTTTTTCGTAAACAATTTTTATTGGTTTTTCTAATTTTTTGTGACTTTTTAAATCTTTTTTAACTTGATAAGGATTTTTTTTAATAAAAGAACTTGCTATATTAATTAAATGTTGACTATTACGATAAGTATTACCCATATACATTACTTTACTGTTTTCAAAATAATTTTTAAAATTTAAAAATATACTTAACTCACAACCTGTAAATTTATAAATACTTTGCCAATCATCACCAACAGCCATTAATTTACATTTTTCTTTTGTAACAATTGCTTTAATCAAACGATATCTAGCAATACTTGTATCTTGGTATTCATCAATTATAATATATTTATAATTTAGTTTAATCTTATTAACAATCTCTATAGCATTTATAATCATATCATCAAAATCTACAAGACTACTTCCCTCTAATTCTCTCATATAAATTAAATAAATATCTAATATATACTTAAAAATAAATTTGTTAAAAAATATTTTTATGTTTAATAATTCAGTAAATTTAATATTATTATTTTTTATTAAATGTATTGATGTATTTATTAGATTTTTTAAATAACTATATTTTTTCGAATATAAGAAATTTTCTTTAAAACCTAATTCTAAATATTTAAAAAAAGTTTTTCTTCTTTTCTTGTCTAATAACACATAAGATAAGAAATATTCGTCAATAATAAAATTTAAGTAATCTTCACTTACAATATTTAAATCTTTATTAAATTCTTTTAAAATATTTAATCCTAATTTATGAAAAGTAAGAACGTTAATATCAAATCCTAAATTTAATAATTTTTCTTTTAAATTATTTACAGTATCATTAGTTAAACTTATACATAATATATCTTTTTCTTTATAATGTAGTTTATTTATTAAATATTTAATTTTTCCTAATATTGTAAAAGTTTTACCACTACCAGCGCCAGCAATTACTAATAAAGCATCACTTCTATCTAAAACTATATTACGTTGATCTTCATCTAAATAGTTCCCGTTAATTTTAAATATTTCATCCATTATGTTCCCTCAATTATATTAGTTATAAATAATATTATTTTTCCTTTAAAAAAATCCTAAATTTTCTTTAGGATATTTTCTAGTATAGAATATAAATAAATATTCGTATCTTTTTTTAATAATTTTTCAATAAATTTTTTATAACCATTTAATTGATCAAGATATTTTTTATCATCAATATTTTTAAGTTTATAATCAATTATATCCACATGGTCATCATAAATTACTAGTAAATCTATGATTCCATGATATTCTTGATTATCTTCTTCATAAATAAATTCATACTCGGAATAAATATCAGCATTTTTAATATTTTTAAAAATATCAAAATTTAATAATTTTTGAATATTATCTTTTAAATTTTCAGGAACATTTTCCCAATTTGGATTTTTAAAATCAAAATTTTCTAAAATTTCATGGATTAAAGTTCCGTATTGCATATTTTGATATTCTTCTTTACTAATTATTTTATTTATTTCTTTAGAATAATGTTTTTTCTCTTCTTTCTCTTCTCTAATATTTACTTCTTTTATTTCAATTATTTTTTGTTTATCAATTAATTCTGTTAAAGATAACTTTTTATTTTGTAAATAATTTATATTTAATTTATTTAAGTCAATATTTTTTATATATTCAGCCAAGTTCTCTTTTATAGAAAATAAAATATCATTAAAAGATTTATATTTTAACCGAATTTCATCGCTTACAATATCTTTTACAAGTTCACAATCACTATCTTTTAAATCAGCTAATACAATCATTTTTTCACGACAACGAGTAAGTGCCACATAAAATAATCTAATCTTTTCACTAATATTTTCTTTTAAATATTTATGTTTTGCTAATTCTTTTAAATATGTAGCATCAATTCCTTCCTTAAAAATAGAAGGAATAATTCCATAATAATTATCAAAGAAAAACAAACTATTTAATTCTTTAATATTAAATTTATTTAACAAGCCTGTTTCATAACAAATAGGAAATTCTAATCCTTTAGATTTATAAATAGTCATAATTTGGACAGCATTTTGATTTTCTGCTAGTTTAGGTATTTTAATCTCTCCAATATCATTTTCTACTTTCTCTAAATAATCACAGATTTCTTTTAAATTAAATCCTAAGTTACTTAAATCAGCAAAAATATTTCTTAAATAATCTAAGATAATCATTTTATGTTCAATATTATTAGTTTTAATTATTTTGTGGAAAAAGTCCCATTTATCTACAATATTATCTAAAAGTTCTAGTGCAGTAGTATTTTCTAATCCGTAAGTAAGTTCTAAAGCATCTTTATAAACAGGAGATTCATATATTTTATTATTTTCTAGATACCAATAAATATCATTATCACTAATATTATATAAATAACTTCTTGCTAAACTGACAAAAGTATATTTAAATTCTTGATCAAAATTTTTCTCTTTTATCTTATTAATTAGTTTAATAAAGTTTTTAAATAAAGATATTTCTATTTCTTCTAAAATATTTTCCTCTTTTAAAGAGATAAGAGGGATCTGTTGACTTTCAAATATTTTTTTATAAATATCAAAAGCAGTAGTTTTATCCATTAGTATTACAAAATCTTTATATTTACAAGGCCTTAATATTTTTTCTTCTTTATCAAAAACTAAATATTTTTGTTCAATTTTTTTCTTAATATCTTCTGCTACAATAGATGCTTCAACTTCGTCTCTTGTTGCCTTTACTTCTTTGGAAAAATTATAATTATATATTTCTAATTTATTATTTTCTTTATTTTTTCCAACTTCTTCATAAAGTTGATTACCAAAAATCATTTTATGACTAACACTATATTCTGCCCCTCCAATAAAATCATCCATGATTAAATTAAATATAACATTAATATCATTTAATATTTCTTTTCTTGATCTAAAATTTTTATTTAAATCTATTTTAGAACCACCATTATTTTTTTGATAATTATTATACTTATCTTTAAATAAATTAGGATTAGCATTTCTAAAACGATAAATAGATTGTTTAATATCTCCAACCATATAAACATTATTATTGGCAATTAAACTTATAAAATATTCTTGTAAATCATTAGTATCTTGATATTCATCAATCATAATTTCTTTATAACTTTGTTTAATCTCTTCACAAATATGAGGATTATTTTTAAGAATATCTATACTCATAAGGGCAATATCAGTAAATTCATAGTAATTAATAGAATCTTTATATTTTCGTACTTTAACGTTTAATTCTTTAAGAATTTGAATTATTACTTCTATATATTTTTTAGTAGATAAATATTCTTTTTTTAAATCATCTTCACTTTCTTTTGTTAAATTTTTAATTTCTTTTAAATAATCATTAATTTGATTTTTAATTAACTTTTCTTTTTCTTCTCCGTCTCTCAGAATAGGTAATTTTATATTAGCATTATTCTTTATTTCTTCATAATTTTCACTGGAGAGTAGAAGATTTAAAGCATGAAGCATGGAAGTATAAAAATCTCCAAAGGAAAGATAAGATAATTGTTTTAATAAATGTTCAATTGAATTAATTTTTTCTTTTAGAAGTGAAACATAATCATTAAAAGTTTTATTTATATGTTCTTCACTATAAAAATTTTTGACATAGGTATCTAAAAATGAGCCAAAATTTTGTTTTAATGCTAAACTATTATAAAGACTTAATAGACATTTAAAAATTTCTTTATCATCTTTTACACAAAAATCATTAATTAATTTTAAAAAATTTACATCTCTTTTTTGATAATAATTTTCTAGAATATTTTCTAAAATATCTTTCTTTTTTACTTCAATAAATGTTCCATCAATTATATTAATATGCTTTGGTTTATTTAAGAGATAATGATATTTTTTTACAATACTTAAAGCATAACTATCAAAAGTAGTAATATAAGCATTATCAATGTACTCTAGTTGATTATCTAAATTTGCTTCTCTTAAAGCATCTCTAATTCTTTCTTTCATTTCATGGGCAGCAGCATTAGTAAAAGTTAAAATTAAAAGTTCATTTATGTTTGTTCCATTTTTAACTTTAGTTATTACTCTTTCAGTTAAAACAGCAGTTTTACCACTACCAGCGCCTGCAGATACTATAATATTTTTACCATCTTCATATATTGCTGATTCTTGTTCTTTTGTCCAATTAGGCATTTCCTTCACCCCCTTCTACATTTAGATAAATCTCATCCGCTTTAGTTTTAAAACAAATATCTTTAAATTTACAAAAAGTACAACCAATATTTTCTAATTTAACAATTTTAGGATTAATATCAAAACAAGCTTTCTTAATTTCCTTATTTGCTTTCTTAATTTGTTCTTCTACTAAATCACATAACTTATTTATTTCATCTCTAGTTAAAACTTTAGTATAATGATAAAAACCATTTTTCCCTAAACGCATTCCTTTGATAACCTGACTATCAGCATAACTACTATCAAATTCCTCTAATAAATCTACTTCTCCTAAAGAATATCCTTGTAAGCGTAAATTCTTTTTTTTGATTTCTTCATAACTATGTCCATAATCTCTTCTTGGTTTACTATTTATTATGTGTTGTAAATAAAATCCAACAATATTTGCGTGTCTTGCTTTTTTTACTAAATATAAATAAATAGGTAACTGTAAACTTAAACCAAAAGGGACTAAAGATAAATCTAGATCAATATTACCTGTTTTGTAATCTATAATAACAGCATTATTATTTTTTATAAGAATTTTATCTATAAATCCTTTAAATTTTAAGTCATTCTCTAAAATAACAATTTCTTTTTCTTTTAAAGTTTCTGTATAACTACTATAATGTTCTTGTTCTTTAATTGTTTCAACAATAAATTTTAATTCATGAGTTAAAGCTTCTAAAAAATACTTTTCTTTTTCTTTAAAATTAAATGGATTATTATTTTTATATTCTAAAACTAATTGCTCCACACTTTTATTAGATTCATTTGCTAATACATAATGAAACATACTTCCCAGATATTGATTAAAGTTTTCACTATAAATATCTAGCTTTAAGATATTGGCAATATAATATCTAAAAGAACATTTATAAAAGTTGTCTAAACTACTATAACTAAGGGTAATATCTTTATTAAAATTAGTAATTTTTGTATATTTATTACTATAAGTGTTATATGGTATTTCTTGATAATTAAATAATAACTTTTTGAAATTAGAATTGATTGAACCAAAACGATAATAATCATCTAAATATTTTGCCAACATTAAGTTATTAGATAAATTACTATAATTCGAAATAAATTCATTTACTTCTGTAACTTTTATGTCCATTTCTTTAATTAAATTGCTAGGATAAAAAGATTCATTTAAATATTGCATTTTATAACTTAAAAATAAATTAGGAATACTTAAAATAAGTTCTTTAATCATATCTTTAGTTATTTTGTTTTTTAAAACACTACTTTCCATAAAAGAAAATTTAATATTATCTTGTAAATAATCTTCATCTTTATAAATATGAGGGATAACATTTAAATTAAATCCTAAAAGAAAAACGTATTCATCCTCACTAAAATAATTATTGTCTAAATCAATCGCTTTAACTCCATTTTTAATTTTCACATTATTTAAATTAGTATTTTGAAACTCTTTAATTAAAATATCTTTGTTTTCCCTAAAATCATCAATAAAAGGAAATTTGTTAATAATTTTAATAATAAGATTAATTATTTCACTAGAGTTTGGATAAGCATTTTGAGTTAATTCTAAGGTTTTTTCAATATCTTCTTCTAAATGTTTGAGAAAAAATAATCCTACTTCTGTTTCATAAATACTTTTGCCATATTTAGAATTATATGGAATATGATAAAGCTTAAATATTTTTTTTATTACATAATCATAATTCTTATCCACATTAGTTAAATAAATTTTTTCGAGACTAACCCCTTTATCTTTTAACTCTAAAATTTTATTGGCAAGAAAGTTTACTTCATCATCCATAGTTTTAAATTGCAAAACCTCTAAATTATTTTTTCTTCTTTCTCTTCCTATTATTTGGTAATCAATATTATTATTTTTTAACACCATTTTTTCAAAATTATTTAAAATATATCCCACAATTATTATTTTTTTCGTAAACTTAAAATTAGAAAATTTTAATAAATTATTATCTAAACAATAGTTTTTAATATCTTCTAAAAAAAGAATTCTTTTATCATTATTTTCTTCATAACCTAAATATTTAAGATTATTTAAATACATTAAAGCATTATCATAAGTTAAATTAAAATGTTTAGAAACTTTAAAAATGGTTTCTTCATTAAAAGAAAATGTAAGTAAATCTATGAGTTCTTCTAAAGTAAGATATTTTATATTTAAAACTTTTTTTTCTTTTAATAAAGTTTTAATAAACTTTTCTTTCATAAAGTTGGTACAAACAATAATTCTGTTGTTTTCTAAAAAGTTAAACATAATACCACCCTAAAAAATTATAACATAATAAAAAAAAGCCTAAAAGGCTAATCTGGATATTGGCTATCAATTCCAAAATATTCTTCTAAGCTAATCCAATCTCCATTATTATATAATTTTTCTGCTAAAGTTTTTCCAACATATCTTAAATGCCAAGATTCATATTTATAACCTGTATATTTTTCTTTCCCTTTAGGAAATCTAATTATAAAACCATATTTATAGGCTGAATCTTGAACCCATTTTCCTTCTTCTGTATCAGCAAAAGCATCAGTAACCGAATTTAAATCAAAACATAAACCTGATTGATGTTCACTAGCACCTGGACGAGCAGAATAAGTATCCGCTAATTCTTGACCATCTTCTTCAATATATTTTTTATATAATCTTTCTTGAGCTTGATAAGAACGATATCCACTTTGAATATAGATATTTAATCCTAAACTTGCTGCATCTGCTTTCATTTCTTGATAAGCTTCATAAGCAACTTTATCAATACAAGATACACAATAATCTTGATTTGTTACTTCTATATAAGTATTTGTTGGTTTAAAAGTCTCCGGTAAAGGATACGTTTTATTTACAATTAAAATTCCATCTATATAAGTAACACCATCTATTGTTTCTATTTTAAAATCTGGTTTATCTGGTTCTGTATTTTGTTCACTATTTACTTTATCCGATGTAGGATTTGTTGTAACTTCTTGCTCAGTATCATCATCATTATTTAAGGGTTTATCACTTAATTTAAAACGATAAAAAGCAAATGCTCCAATTCCTATAATAACTAAAAAAACTAAAAACTTTTTCATAAAATCCTCTATATATTCTTTATTTCTTTCATAACTTCTTGAATTAATTCTCTTTCATCCATATGATGTCTAATTCCTTTAATTTCTTGATAATCTTCATGGCCTTTGCCACAAAGTAAAATTATATCTCCTTCTAAAGCGTTTTCTATAGCATATTTAATAGCATCTTTTCGATTAGGTACTACAACATATTTTCCATCTGTTTTATTCAAACCTATTTTAATGTCTTCAATAATATCCATAACATCTTCAAAACGACTATTATCCTCAGTTACAATTGTTAAATCACTCAATTTACCGCTTATTTCACCCATTTCATAACGTCTTAGTTTACTTCTATTTCCTCCACAACCAAATATTGTAACAATTCGTTTAGGATTATATTCTCTAATAGAAGTAATTAGACTTTTTAAACTCATTGCTTCATGAGCATAATCAATTAAAAGAGTAAATTTATCACTAACTTTAACTGGTTCTACACGACCTTTAACTTTAAAGTTTTTCAAACATTCTTGAATCAAATTATCTTTAATTTTCATTTCTTTAGCAACACTAATTGCACATAAAGCATTATAAACAGAAAACTTACCTGGAGTATAAATAACATAATCAGTATCATTTACTTTAAAATTCATTCCAATTTTTCCTTGATCATGAATAAATTGATAATCTTTAACTTTATAAAAAGCATCACTATCAATTCCAAAAGTTTTTATTTCACAAGTAGCATCTTTAATCATATAAGAATAGTCACTATCATCTTGATTTAATATACCAATTTTGCACATTTTAAATAATTTACTTTTACAATCACGATATTCAGCATAATCTTTATGTTCATTTTCTCCAATATGATCTTCACTTAAATTAGTAAAAATACCATAATCAAACATCATACCATTAACTCTGCCGACTTTTAAAGCTTGACTACTTACTTCCATAACGACTGCTTTGCAATCATTATCAACCATCTCTTTTAAATATCTTTGAATATCTAAACTTTCTGGAGTAGTATTTACTGTTTTATAATTTTTATCTCCAATAAAAACTCCTAAAGTTCCAATAAGTCCACACTTTTCTCCGTTTGCCTCTAAAATAGTTTTAATCATTTGAGCAGTGGTAGTTTTTCCTTTTGTTCCAGTAATGGCAATAGTTTTTAAATTCTTTGCAGGATGATCATAAAAATTTTGAGCGATTAAAGATAAAACTAATCTAGTATTTTCAACTTTAAAAACATTCGCTTCCTTCATATTAGATAAATCTACATCATTTTCCACTAAAAAATTTCTACAACCAGCTTCATAAGCATTAGAAATAAAGGAATGTCCATCAACATTAGAACCTACTAGGGCAACAAACAAAGATTTAGACTGAACTTTTCTAGAATCAATAGATATATCTTCAATAATATCATCTATATTTCCTTGAATAATTTCATATTCAATATTTTTTAATATTTTTTTCATAAATTCACCTACTTTATTTCTTTAATTATAATATAAAAGCCTAATAAAAGTGCAAATAAAGAAACACCTATAGTAAATATAATAGTTATATCAGAAAAATATTCTCTATCAACATAATGATTTATTAATAAAGTAGCAATAAGAGCGAGTATTCCAATAAAAGCAATAATAATTCCTAAAATTAATCCCTTTTTGCTCGTTTTTTCTTTTTTCTTAAGTTTACTTTTTTTAAGTAATTCTTTTAAATCAGTTAAATTAGTCTCTTGAGCTTGGACTTTTAAAGTAGGAGTGTTTTTACTATCTTTTTGTTCTTTTGTTTTAGTAGTTTTAACCATAACTTAGCCTCCTAATCAAAATTATAAACTTGTTTATACGGAAATTCAAATAAAATAAAATTTAAGATTTTGCACTTTACATTATATAATTTCCCTAAAAAAATGCTAAACTTAGTCTAGCATTATTTTTTTATATAAAAATACTCATCATAATCAATTAGTATATGTCCTCCAATTTTAACTTCATCCATTATTAAAGCATTTGCAATTAAAGATTCTATATTTTTGCTGACAAATCTTTTAATTTGTCTTGCTCCAAACCTTTCGTCAAATTCTTCTACAATTCTTTCTTTCGCTTTATCAGTTAATGATAAAGTTAATCTTTTATCACGTAATCTTAATTCTACATTTTTAATAATTAAATCAAGAATACTGTAAATAACTTCTTTATCAAGTGAATTGAAGATAATAATTTCGTCTATACGATTAATAAATTCTGGTTTAAAAGTCTTTCTAATTTCATTATTTATCATTTCTTCTTTATTAGGAACATTATCTAAAATAAATTCACTACCCAAGTTAGATGTCATTATAATAATTGTATTTTTAAAATCTACTGTTCTTCCTTGTCCATCAGTAATTCTACCATCATCTAAAATTTGTAAAAGAATATTAAAAACATCTTTGTGAGCTTTTTCAATTTCATCAAATAATAAAATTGTATAAGGATTACGTCTAACTGCTTCTGTTAATTGACCTCCTTCATCATAACCAACATATCCTGGAGGAGCACCTACTAAACGAGAAACATTGTGAGCTTCCATATATTCACTCATATCAATTCTAACCATATGTCTTTCATCATCAAAAAGTTCACTAGCCAAAGTTTTAGCAATTTCTGTTTTACCAACTCCTGTTGGACCTAAGAACATAAATGAACCAATTGGTCTATTAGGATCTTTAATTCCCGCACGAGCTCTTTTAATTGCTTCTGCTACTAAATGAATTGCTTCATCTTGTCCTTTAACTCGTTTTTTCATGTTTTCTTCTAAAGCAATTAATTTTTCTTTTTCTCCACCAATAAGTTTAGCAACTGGAATATTAGTCCATTTAGAAACAACGTTGGCAATACTTTCCTCATCTACAACATCGCTTAATATTCCTTTTTTACTAACACTATTGTATTCTTCTAACTGTTTTACTAATTCAGGAATAACACCATGTCTTAATTTAGCGGCTGTTTCTAAATCATAATTGTTTTCCGCAATCTCTAATTTATGACGAGCACTTTCTAATTCTTCTTTGGCTTTACTAATACGTTCATTAATATTTTTTTCTTCTTCCCATTTATTTCGCATATCTTTTTCTTCCGCTTTTAATTTAGTAAGTTTTTCTTCAATAGTTTGAACTCTTGATTTGCTAATTTCATCTTTTTCTTTTCGCAAAGCTTCTTTTTCAATTTCCAATTGCATTATTTTTCTTTCCAAAGTATCTAATTCAATAGGAACACTTTCTAATTGAACTTTAATTGTTGCACAAGCTTCATCAACTAAATCAATCGCCTTATCTGGTAAAAATCTATCAGTAATATATCTATCAGAAAGACTGGCTGCACTAACTAAAGCATTATCTTTTATACTAACTCCGTGATAAACTTCAAATCTTGATTTTAAACCTCTTAAAATAGTAATAGTATCCATAACTGTAGGAGCGGGAATAATAATTTTTTGAAATCTTCTTTCCAATGCTCCATCTTTTTCAATATATTTACGATATTCATTTAAAGTAGTTGCACCAATACAATGAATTTCTCCCCGAGCAAGCATTGGTTTTAACATATTTCCTGCATCCATTGCACCTTCTAAAGCACCAGCACCTACAATCATATGAATTTCATCAATAAATAAAATTATTTCTCCATTACTATTTTTTATTTCTTTTAAAACCGCTTTTAATCTTTCTTCAAACTCTCCACGATATTTTGCTCCTGCAATTAAAGCACCCATATCTAACTCCCAAATAGTTTTATTTTTTAAACTATCTGGAACATCACCTTTAATAATACGTTGTGCCAAACCTTCTACAATTGCAGTTTTACCAACTCCAGGTTCTCCAATTAAAACAGGATTATTTTTTGTTTTACGTGATAAGATTCTTGTGATATTTCTAATTTCTTCATCACGTCCAATTACTGGATCAATCTTATTATCACGAGCAGCTTCTACAATATCACGGCCATATTTTTCTAAAACATTTTCTTGTTCTTGATTTTCATAATTCATGATTACTCCCTCCTTCAAATGTATTATATCACTTAATTAGCACTTGTCAAGGAAGAGTGCTAAAATCACCACATATCCGTTAAAACTCCGTCCCCATTAGGATAAATATTGCCCATTTCAATTATATAAGTTAAATTATCGTCTTTTACAATACCATTATATCTTTCATACGTATAAATCATTAATTTTGGTGGTAATGATTCTGCTGTATATATATTTTTTTCATCTATACCAATTATTAGAGCAGCATGACCATTTCTTCCAATAAAATCTCCGACTTTATAATCTCCTGTTTTCATATATTCACTGGTAATTTTTTTATGTTCACCTAAATCTGATAAATCATCATTATATTGTTTATAATTTCCAGCGCCTACATCTCCTACGTCAAAACCTCCATTTAACATTGCCCAAGTAACAAATCCGCTACAAGTAAAACCATTCATATTATATTTTTTTATAAATTTATCATACAAATTGCAACCCCATATTTTAGGCCCACTTTTAGTACTTGCTCCTTTTTCTAATTGACTAAATCTAGATTCATGTAAATATAATCCTTTATGATAATATCTACCCTCAGCATCAATATGTGGTCTTGAACCATGATCTATAAGTCTTCCGTTTTCATTAAAATATCTTATAGAATAAGGAAATTCTAAAGTTAAAAATCTTGCTGCAGCGGCAATACCTGCTCTTGTCCCAACTCCTACTTCTTGAACCCTAGACATTAAAATTTTATCTAATAAATCATTCTCTTCTTTGCTATATTTTTTACAAGGTAAATAAGGTTTTTTATTATTATAATTAGGAGGAATTATTAAATCAGTTACCACAATATGATAAGTTTTTTCATTACCATCTTTTAATTTTGCAGTAATATCAGATTCTCCTACATTTTCACCTATAATAGTATCATCCTTTATAGAAATTATATCTTTATTAGATATCTTCCAAATGATAGATTTATCAAAATCTAGAGGATAATTAAAGTTAAAATTAATTTTTTTCGTACCATTTAAAGCTAGATAATAAATTGGAATATTATCTAATGAACTATTAAAATCACCTAAAATCTTTTTCTTAATAGTAAAACTTTTATTAATTTTATTATATTTATTTTTAATAAACACTTTATATTTACCTTCACTTAAATTAAATTCACAATTATTTATAGTTAACCAATTTTTATTATCTAAACTACAATATAAATCATTATTTAGTTTTTGATATCCAATATTTACTTTATATTTAAAATTTTCATCCATATAACCATTTATATTAATTAAAATATTATTACTATTTAAAATAAACGTTCTTAACAAAGAACATAAGATAATTATAAAAAAAGTAGTAATAAGCAAACAAATAAACCCAAGTCTCTTTAACAAACTTCTCACACTACCTCACCACTTTTCTTTATAAATATATATTAACATAAAATTAAATTTGACTAAACTTTTTTTTTTTGCTATTCTTATTCTAGATAACAATCGTTATTTAAAAGGAGGATTATTATGCCACCAGTTAAAATCAAAAAAGAGGATATTATAAAAGGAACAATTAAATTTATTAGAAAAGAAGGGATTGAAAACTTATCAGCACGTACCTTAGCACGTTCTATAAAATGTTCCACACAACCTTTATTTAAACAATTTATTAATATGGAGGATTTAAAACAAACCGTATTTAGTGATGTTAATAAAATTCATAAATCTTACTTAGAAAAAGGTAAAGATAAACATGAAATTCCTTTTATTGGTATTGGACTTTCTTATATAGAATTCGCTAAAAAAGAACCAAATTTATTCCGCTTCCTTTTTCTTTCTTCTAATACTAGATCAAATAATATTTTAGATATGGTTGAAAGCAGAGAAGGAGAAGAATATATTAACTTAATTAAAACCACTACAGGATTACCTGATGATTTATCAAAACAAATATATATAAATTTGTGGTTAATAATTCATGGAATTGCTTGTATGGTTTCTAATAATAAATCAACAATAACAGAAAGTGAATGTGAAACTATTTTAGTTGATGCTTTTAAAGGATACAGACAAGTCCTAATGAATAAAGCTTTAAATAGTGTTCATTTAAAAAAATAATGAAAAAAGAAAAATTAGATATAATTTATGAAGATAAATACTTAATTGTTATAAATAAAAAAAGTGGACTTTTAACTATAGCAAGTCCAAAGGAAAAAGAAAAGACTTTATATCATCAAGTCTCTGATTATGTAAAAAAGCAACATAAAAGCAACAAAATATTTATAGTTCATAGATTAGATAAAGATACTAGTGGTTTAGTTTTATTCGCTAAATCTTCTGAAACTAAAAATAAATTACAAAATAATTGGTTTAATTCTATAAGAAAATATTATGCTATTGTAGAAGATAGGTTAGAAAAAAAAGAACAAACACTAAAAAGTTATATTGCAGAAACACAAACACTTTTTTCTTATAGTACAAATGACTCTAATAAAGGGAAATTAGCACTTACTCATTATAAAGTAATAAAAGAAGCCAAACAATATTCTTTATTAGATATTCATATTTTAACAGGAAGAAAAAATCAAATAAGAGTTCAATTAAGTGATATAGGTAATCCGATAGTAGGAGATAAAAAATATAATTCAAAGAAAAATCCTCTTAGACGTTTATGTTTGCATGCATATTATTTGGAATTTATGCATCCTATAACAAATCAAAATCTTATTTTAAAAACTCCTTTACCTAAATCATTTGAAATGTTAATAA
>CANQNA010000021.1 GCA_947625005.1 uncultured Bacilli bacterium | reverse complement strand
ATTAAAGTTTTTTAATTGACAAATAATTATAAATTTTATAGAATATATCGCTGAAAGAGGGATATTATTATGAATAAAGAAATTCAGACAGGGAATCTAGTTAAAGTAAAAGATTTTAAATTTTTAGATGGTAATGAATTTAAAGAGAAACCTCTAAGAAAATGTTTAGTTTTATTTAAAGAAGAAAAAGAAGGAGAAAATTATTTTTGTGTTTGTCCTATTACTCACCAATTGGCTGAATTTAATAAAAAACCAGAAAATTATTTTTTCTTACCACTTATTAATCAACATCCTAAAAAATTTGACTTTGTTAAACTTAGTAGTGCTGTATATGTAAAAGAATCACAAATTATTTTAACTTATGCTACAGTTGGGTCACAAATGATGAGAAGAATATATAATAAATTAGCGGAAAATTATTTAATTTATGATAATGAAGAATATTATAAAGAAGTAATACATAAAATAGAAAAGAAGTGTCAACCAAAATAGGTTGACATGTTTTATTTTTTTTGTTATATTATATCTAGTTTAAAGGAGGGAAAAAAATGGCTGTAAAATTAAGATTAAAAAGAATGGGTTCTAAACAAAGACCATTTTATAGAATAGTAGCTGCTGATTCTAGAAGTCCTAGAGATGGTAGATTTATTGAAACTGTTGGAACATATAATCCTATTGTTAAAGAAAATAATACAACAGTAGATGAAGAAAAAGTAATAAAATGGTTAAATAATGGAGCGCAACCAACAGATACTGTTAAAAATATTTTATCTAAAAATGGTATTTGGGCTAAATATAAAAATACGAAAAAAGAAGGTAAGTAATAATGAAAGAAGAATTAGTAGCCTTCACAGAAAAGGTAGTTAAATATTTAGTAAAAGAACCTGATTTAATAAAAGTAAAAGATTTTTTAGATGAGGAAGAGAATATTATATTAGAAATAATTGTTCCTTCTAATGATATGGGAAGAATTGTTGGAAAAAATGGTAAAAATATACAAGCTTTACGAACTTTAATTCAAGCAACTGCATATAATAAAGGATTAAAGAGAGTTAAAATTAATGTAGATTCATTTTAAATAAACCTAGTAAATAGGTTTATTTTTATTTTCAAATATAGTAACTTTTTCCTTAGTTAACATTTCATAAAGAATACTTGCTCTAAGTTCTAATATTCGTACTTTATCATCAAGAGGTATCTTAGTTAAGAGAGGAATATTTACTTTTTTCTTAATTTTATTAATATATTTTTTCCCTCGTTCGTTAAATCCTAATAATTTTATATATGAAAGTTTTATTTTAGCATCACTTTTTTTAACTCCAATTAATAGATGAATTAACATTCTTCTTAATCTATTATAAGTATATCTTTTTGACTTAATTTTAAAAATTAAATCTTCTAGAGAAGTAACTTTATTAATTTCTTTTTTCAATTTATTTTCTAAACCTTCATCTACAGTTAAAAATTCATTTAAGTTTTCGGATGTATTAATTTTATATTTTAATAGTGTAAATAGTAAATCTTCATTAATCTGATTGAGATAATCAGTATTAGGTAAATAAGATTTAATATCTTCTTTATTTTTTATTTTATTTCTTATATTACTTGCACTGATTATATTTTCTTTACTTTGTAAATCATGATAATCATTAGTTCTTTTAATTGTAATTGCCTCTATTTTATAGTTATTTTTCTTTAAAGCTTTTATATAAGATATTCCAAGTATATCATTAGGAGTAGAGACATTAGAATTTAAAGCTTTATTTAAACTAGTAGGATAATTATATCCTTCGTTTAAATATTTTTTTACATCAATGCTTTCATTTAATTGCTTTTCTGCTAATTTATTTAATTTATTAATATCATTACATTCACTACCAAAGACTATTTTAGAAACCTTTAATTCATTTAATATTTGTAAGCTAATATTAGCAAAGGTATCAGAAGACTGAGTACCATATAAAAAAGGTAATTCTACAACTATGTCTACACCATAAGAAAGCGCTAGTTTAGTTTTATTTTCTTTGCTAATGATACTAACTTCGCCTCTTTCTAAAAAATAACCATTTAAAACAAGGATAATTAAAGCATCTTTATACATTTCTCTAATTTTTGTTAAATGATATAAATGTCCATTATGAAAAGGATTATATTCTGCAATTATGCCAACAATTTCCATGAAATCACCTAAAAGTAATACTAACAAATTAATTATTAATTTACAAGTAGAGTATATTTATAATGTCTTATTTACTTAAAAAAATAGTAATTTTAATAGGAGAAACTTTGAATTTTGCTTATTAAATGATATAATCATTTTTGAAAGCACAAATAGATAAGTTTGGAGGTGTTTATGAAAAATATTGTAGCAGTTGTTGGTATGTGTGGGGCAGGTAAATCTGTAGCATCAGATATCTTAGAAACATTAGGTTATAAAAAAATTTATTTTGGTGGAGTTACTATGGATAAATTAAAAGAAGAAGGTTTAGAAATAAATTCCCAAAATGAAAAAATGATGCGTGAACGTTTACGTAAAGAATATGGTATGGGTGCTTATGCAATGATTTTGTTGCCAAAAATCAAAGAATATGCTAAAGAAAATAATACTGTTTTAGATGGCCTATATTCTTGGGATGAACTTAAAATATTGAAAGAAGAATTAGGTGAAGCTTTAACTGTAATTGCTATCATTGTAGATAAAAACCTTAGATATGAACGATTAGCAAAAAGAACTATTCGTCCTTTAACTTATGAAGAAGCAGAGAATAGAGATATTTCAGAAATTGAAAATATTGCCAAAGCAGGACCAATTGCTTATGCGGATTATTATATTGATAATAACTATGATATTGAGGCTTATCAAAAACGCTTAACAAAAATACTTGAAAATATTGAAGGTGGGAAAAAATGAAATTAAAAGATTTATATATTAATTTTTTTAAAGAAAAAGGGCATAAACAAATTCCTAGTGCCCCTGTAGTACCAGAAAATGATCCTTCTGTTTTATTTAATACAGCAGGAATGCAACCTTTAATTCCTTATTTAATGGGTGCTAAACATCCTTATGGAAAAAGATTATGTGACTATCAAAAATGTATTAGAACTATTGATTTAGATTCAGTAGGAGATACTACTCATCATACTTTTTTTGAAATGTTAGGAAATTGGAGTTTAGGAGATTATTTTAAACAAGAAAGTATTTCTTGGAGTTTTGAGTTTTTAACTAAAGTTTTAAAAATTGATTCTAATAAATTAGCAATAACAGTATTTAAAGGTAATGATTTAATTCCTTTTGATGAAGAGTCTTATAATAAATGGATTAGTTTAGGAATAAAGCCATCACGTATTGCAAAAACTACAGAAGATAATTTTTGGATAGCTGGAGAAATGGGACCTTGTGGACCTGATACAGAAATTTTTTATTTTCGTAGTGAAGAACCTATTCCAGAAATTTTTGATCCTGAAGATAATCGATGGGTAGAAATTTGGAATAATGTTTTTATGGAATATTATAAAGATGAAAATGGTAAAGTAACAGAACTTCCTCATAAAAATGTAGACACTGGTATGGGCGTAGAAAGAGTAGTAGCAATTTTAGAGGGAGTAAATGATAATTATAAATCTAGTATATGGCAACCAATTATTAAATTAATTGAAGAAGTTTCTTCTTTGCCTTATCATGGTAATGAAGAAAGTATGCGTATAATTGCAGATCACATGCGTACTAGCATTTTTATAAGTGCAGATCCATCAGGTATTAAGCCTAGTAATACAGATCAAGGTTATATTTTACGTCGTTTAATTAGAAGAATGATTCGTCATGCTAAAAAACTAAATATTACTGATCCTAATTGGATGGAACCTATTGCGAATAAAATAATAGAAGAATATGCTCCTTATTATACTGAAATTAGAGATAATGCTAAAGTTGCTTTAGAAGTCTTAAAAAATGAAGAAATTAAATTTAACCGTACTTTAGAAAAAGGATTAAGAGAATTTGAAAAAATAACAAAAAATTTAAATGATGATACAATTAATAAAGATCTTGCCTTTAAACTTTATGACACTTATGGATTTCCTATAGAGCTTACTGAAGAACTTGCTCGTGAATTAAATTTAAAAGTTGATACAGTTGGATTTAGAGAAAAATTTAAAGCTCATCAAGAGTTATCAAGAACTTCATCTGCGGGAAAATTTAAAGGTGGACTTGCTGGAAATGGGGAAATGGAAACAAAATATCATACAGCAACACATCTTTTAAATGCTGCTTTAAAACAAGTAATTGGTGCTGATGTTCATCAAAAAGGTTCTAATATTACGAGTGAGCGTATGCGTTTTGATTTTTCTTGTGATCATAAATTAACAGACGAAGAAAAAGAACAAGTAGAAAATTTAGTTAATACTTGGATTAATGAAGGCCTTGATGTCACTGTAGAAGAAATGAAAAAAGAAGATGCTATTAAATCTGGAGCAGAATGTATGTTTGTGGAAAAATATCCAGATATTGTAACAGTTTATACAATTGGAAATGGTATTTCTCGTGAGTTATGTGGAGGACCTCATGTAAAAAATACTAAGGAATTAGGCCATTTTAAGATAAAAAAAGAAGAAGCAAGCAGTGCAGGAGTTCGTAGAATAAAGGCAATTCTTGAATAAATTATACTTTTGTGCTATAATACCCCTAAGTAAAAAGGGGGATTTTTTTATGATAACTTTAACTGATTCTGATTTTAGCAAGTATAAAACACCTCTTGCTAAAGGTTCTTATGCGAGTATATATCCTTATAGTAATGATAAAGTTTTAAAATTATGGGATAATAATCTTTCTCTTAAGACACCTTATATGATTCAATATTTTATTGGATGTATTCAAAGTTTAGAGAATTATAAAAATAAAGCTTTAATTACTAAAGAAGAATTTGCTTATTATCATGAAAATATAAAAGGTTATACTATGTCTTTAGTAAATGGAGTGACTTTAGATAAATTAAAAGATGTTGATATTTTCAAATTCTTTCAAGCCTTAACCGAATTTTATCAAAATATTCAATTAGCATGTGAAGAAAGAATTCTTTTAGGAGATTTACATGAAAAAAATATAATGTATGAACAAGGAGAAAATACTGACAAAATGTATGTTATTGATTGTGATTTGTGGTGTCGTTATAAGAAAATTGATAAAACTTATGCAGCTGAGAAAAATTTAAATATTTTAAATTCTGTTATTTTAAAAAGTCTTTGTGATAATAATTGTGAAAACGAAAGAAAAAGAAAAGTTAAATTTAGTTATCCTATAAATTTACCAACACCTTATGAATTTTCTCATGATTCTGGAGATATTATTGATTATTTAGAAAGTTTAAAAGAGCAAATGGAACATTATACGTCTTCTAATATAAAAACTGTCAAAAATTTTAAAAAAACATTAAGGAATGTGTTGAAATGATTTTAGTAATAACTGGACCAACAGGAGTTGGTAAAACAAAATTAAGTATAGAATTGGCTAAACGTTATCATGCTATAATTATTAATGCTGATTCTATGCAAGTTTATAAAGAATTAAATATTGGTACTGCTAAAATTAAAGAAGAAGAAAAAGAAGGAATACCTCATGAACTTTTTGATATTGTTAAGGTAGAAGATATGTTTACTGTATATGATTATCAAACTAAAGCTCGAGCTCTTATAGAAAAATATAAAAACAGAAATATTATTTTTGTTGGGGGTACTGGTCTTTATATAAAAGCAACATTCTATGATTATAAATTTCAGGAAGAAACAGGAGAACAAAGTTTAGAAGATTTAACTAATGAAGAATTATTAAAATTATGTCTAAAAAAAGATAAAAATTGTAATATTCATATTAATAATCGAAAAAGATTAGAAAGATTTTTAAAAAGAGAAGAAACACATAATAAAGATAAATTATTATACAATGCTTTATTTATTGGACTTACAACAGATAGACAAAATTTATATGAGATAATTAATAAAAGAGTAGATAAAATGGTAAGTGAAGGATTAATTGAAGAGGTTAAATACTTTTTTGATAAAAAAATTAAAAGTAAAGCATTAATGACAGGAATTGGTTATAAAGAATTATATAAATATTTTTCCGGAGAAATATCTTTAGAAGAAGCGATTGAATTAATTAAACAAAATAGTCGTAAATATGCTAAAAGACAATATACTTGGTTTAATAATCAAATGAATCTTACTTGGTTTGATGTTAATTTTAATGATTTTAATAAAACAATCGATGAAGTAATAAATTTTATAGAAAATAAAGAAGATAATAACATTATTTAATATTATATTAGTGTTTATCTTCTTTTTTATGGTTTAAAAATTATAAATGAAAGCAAAATTAGGATGACGTAGTTTAATAATATAAAAATAGGGGTATATTGACAAAATCTATATTTTTTTATAGAATACATATATAAGAAGGGTGAAAAAATATGTACCATGAGAAATTATTTCTAACTCCGGAAGAAATATTAAATAAAGAGTTTAAAATTGATGCAAGAGGTTATAGACCACAAGAAGTAGATAAGTTTTTAGATATGGTAATCCATGATTATACTGAATTTATGAGTGTTATTAAAAAACTTGAACAAGATAATAGAATATTAATTGAAGAAAATAATAAAATTAAATCGGAGTATCGTAGATTAAAAACTAATATTGAAGCTAGTGAAGAATCTAGTAGTAGAAGTAATTCTAATGTAAGTAATGTAGACCTTCTTAGAAGATTAAGTAATTTAGAAAAAATAGTTTATAAAGAATAATTTTCTGGGCAAACGCTGTCAATAGATAGAGGAAAGTCCATGCTCACACATTCTGAGATGAATGTAGTGTTTGTGCTAAGGGAAAAAATAACCTTAGGTAGTTTTAACTAACGGCTTCGAGGAGACCTTAAATGGTTTTAGTAGATATAAAAGTGCCAAAGAGACGAGTTTATTTGGAAACGAATAAAGTGGAACGTGGTAAACCCCGCAAGTGAGAAACCCAAATTATGGTAGGGGAGCTTCTATAAGGAAAATGAACTAAATAGAAGATGAAATATTTCATAGATAAATGTTTGCCGCTCATTATTGAGTACAGAACATGGCTTATAAGAAAATTATTTTTAAAATAAAGGAGTGATATCTCTTGATTGAAGTTGGAGAGAATTTTAAAACAGCAAGAGAAATATCAGGGATGACTTTAGAAGAAGTAAGTAATGATTTAGATATTCCAGTTATTTTTTTAGAACAAATTGAAGATGGAAATATAGGATCTTTTAAAGATATCTTTGAACTTAAAAAATATATTGGAGATTATGCTAAATATTTAGGCTTAAATAAAGATGATGTAATAGATGAATTTAATGGATACTTATTTGAAAGAACTTCTAAAATTCCTATGGACGAAATCGAAAAAGCAATAAAAGAAAAGGAAATAGAAGAGAAAAAAGATAATAGGGTTGCTTCTCCTTATACTAAAGCAACACCTACTTTAAAAACATGGCCTTATATTTTATGCTATATAGGAATAATTATTTTAGTTATACTTACAATTATTTGGAGTATAAATCAAATTAGATAGAGGTGTAGTAATGAATTTACCAAATAAAATTACAGTAACAAGAATTATAATGGCAATAATAGTAATAGTTTTATTATTATTTCCTTATGATCAAGTAAATTTAACTATGCCAGTGTATGAACTAGCTAATGTTAGTATTTCACTGGAATATATTATTGCAGGCATTTTATTTATAATTGCTTCAGTAACAGACTTTTTAGATGGAAATTATGCCAGAAAGCATAATATGGTAACAGATTTTGGTAAAGTAATGGATGCTATTGCTGATAAAGTTTTAGTAAATGGTGTACTTATAATAATGGCTTATAATCGTTTAATTCCAGTAATTATTCCAGTAGTTATTATTACAAGAGATACTGTTGTTGATTCGATAAAAATGATAGCAGGTCAAAAAGGAAGCGCAGTTGGTGCTTCTATTGCCGGAAAAGTAAAGACTATTTGTATGATGATAGGATTATGTTTAGTCTTTTTCTCTAATTTACCATTTGAATTAGTTGGTATTCCATTAGATAAGATTTTACTATACATAGCAACTATTTTGTCTTTATATTCAGGAATTCAATACTTTATAGTAAATAAAAAGTTTTTTATAGAAGATAAATAAGTCTACAATATGTAGATTTTTTTCTATTATAAGGAGGTTATATGAAAAGGAAAAATATGAAAATTTCTCTCATTTGGAATTATTTAAAAAATGATAAAATAAAATTATTTGGATATATATTTTTAACTTTAATAAGTTTTTTTCCGCAATTAATAACAGCATTTATTTGGGGTAAAGCTTTAGAATTTTTATTAGATAAAAACTTTCCTCAATTTGCTCTTTACTTATTTTTTTATAATGGTGTGTTAATTTTAACATGGGGATTAATTCAACTAATTAAAGATAGATTATATAAGACTTTGGAAATTAAATTTATGAAAAATGTTATGGAAGATTTATTTTCTAAAATTATTTCTCTTCCTAGTAAAGCTTTTGAAAAAATGGGTACAGGAGAATTTATTAATAGATTAAGTTCGGACACTGATAGAATTATGGAATTGCTTTCTGATTTAATTAAATTTATCAGTAAAATGTTAGTCGCTATTATTTCTTTTGTTATAATCTTTAAAGTTCATGTAGTTTTAGGAATAGAATTAATTATTTTAGCTTTAGTTATGGGCATATTAGCTAATTACTATTATCCTAAAATCAAAAAAAATCAAGAATACATAAAAAAGTATTCTGATGAATGTATTAAAAAGGCAACAGAAGATATTACAGGTATTAGAGAAATTAAAGCTTTAGGAATTAAAGAAAATATTAAAACAAATATTTATGGATCTATGAAAGAAATGTTTTCTCATCAAAAGAACCAAGCTTATTCGGAGACTAATTATTATGCTTTAAATAATACTATTTATTTTTTGTTTGAATTTGTAATTCTTTTAACAAGTGGTTATTATTTTTATTTAAATAAATTATCTTATGTAATATTTATGATGGTTCAAACTTATGTGTGGAGAATAGATGATATGGTAGAATCATTAAATACTTTTGGCGTTAATCTTAACAAAATAAGTGTTTCTTTAAAAAGAATAGACGAGATAATAAATAATCATTTATATAAAGATGAAAAGTTTGGAATAGATAAATTACAAAATTGTGCAGGTGTTATTAAATTTAAAAATGTTTCTTTTAAATATTATGAAAATGAAAAAGATACTTTACAAAATCTTAATTTAACTATTGAACCTAATAAAAAAACTGCTATTGTTGGACGTAGTGGCAATGGAAAATCAACTATTTTTAACTTACTTTTACGATATTTTGATGCTACAGCTGGAACAATTACTATAGATGGAATTAATATAGAAAATTTAACAGAAAAATCTTTAAGAAGTAATATATCAGCAATTAGACAAAATCCTTTTTTATTTAATGATACAATAAAAAATAATTTTAAAATAGTTAAGAAAAATGTTAGTTTAAAAGAAATTAGAGAAGTTTGTAAAAAAGCTTATATTGATGACTATATAATGAGTTTACCTAAAAAATATGATACAGTAATTGGAGAAGGGGGAATAAATTTAAGTGGAGGGCAAAAACAGAGAATTGCTATTGCTCGTACTCTTCTTTTAAATACTAAAATAATTTTATTTGATGAAGCCACAAGTGCTCTTGATAATGAAAGTCAAGAATATATAAAAAGAACAATTAATGAATTAGCAAAAGATCATACAATAATTATAATTGCTCATAGATTATCTACAATAATAGATGCTGATGTTATTCATGTAATTAATAAAGGGAAATTAGTTTCTTCGGGAACTTTTTCTGATTTGATGAAAACATCTAAAATATTTAAAAATTTATATTTAAGAGAAAAAGATAATTAAAAAACAGAGATTTTTTACTAGTCTCTGTTTAATCATTTAAGAAATCAAAAACTTCATAATCGTTATTTATTACCATATTTGTTACTTCATCTTTAATAGTGTCTTTATTATCTTTATAAGCTTCTAAATTTTTTTCAATAATTCCTTCTTTTGTATTAGATAAATCATCATCAATATCAATGATTTTAAATATTTCGTCAAAAGAAGTTTCACCACTAACTACTTTAGATAATCCATCTTGCAAAAGAGTAATTGTTCCTGCTTTATATACAAGTTCTCGCAATTTATCTTTAGGCATACCATCAGTGATAGCATCTCTAATATCTTGATTAATAAGTAATACTTCATGGATAGCAATTCGACCTTTATATCCTCCATGACATTCACTACAACCAACAGGAGCATATATTTCATTTATATCAATTCCTAAAGATTTTTTAAATACATCTTTTTCATAAGCATTAGTTTCTCTAGAAGTACGACAGTGAGGACAAAGTCTTTTCGCTAGTTTTTGACTTACTATTCCAGATAGGGCACTACCCACTAAATACCTTTCTACGTCCATATCCAATAATCTTTCAATAGTGCTTAGAGCGTCATTAGTGTGGATTGTAGATAAGACTAAGTGTCCAGTAATAGAAGCTCTTACTGATATTTTAGCTGTTTCATTATCACGAATTTCTCCAATCATTATAATATCTGGGTCTTGTCTTAAAATACTTCTTAAAGTAGTAGCAAAGTTTAAACCAATTTCACTAATAACTTGAACTTGATTAATTCTAGGAATATTCATTTCTATAGGATCTTCTACAGTTATAATGTTTTTATCAACAGTATTTAATCTTTGTAAAATTGAGTAGACAGTTGTTGATTTACCACTACCTGTAGCACCGGTTACTAAAATTATTCCATTAGGTTCATTTATCATTTTTAGAATTTTCTTTAAATTTGTTTCAGAAAATCCTAGAGATTCTAATCCTGCTGAGCTCATTGTATAATCTAGAATACGTATAACTATTTTTTCTCCCATATTAGTAGGAAGGGTACTAACACGTAAATCTAAAGATGTATTATCTAAACTATTTTTAATAGCACCATCTTGAGGAATACGACTTTCTGTAATGTTCATACCAGCGATAATTTTAATTCTAGTAATCATATTTTTTTTAACAGTTAAAGGAACTTTGGTATAGTCGATTAATGAACCATCAATTCTAATTCTTACATCAATTCCTTGTTCTGTTGGATCAAAATGAATATCACTAGCATTTTTCTTTATTGAATCTAAAATTATGGAATTAACAATATCAGTAATTGCTACATTTTCATAATCAAAGCTAACTAAATTATTATCTGTACTATCTTGAATAAATTCTTCGGTATTAGTTGAGTTATCTAAAAAAGGATTACTTTCTATTGATTCAATATCTTGATTTATAATTTCTTCGTTATTTTCTATATCCATAAGTAATCCTCCTTTTATTCTATTAACTATTATATAATAAAAATAAAAGTTTATCAATAAACAAAAAAGGAAAAATAAGTAATTATGTCTACATTATAAGTAGAGGGAGGTTAAGAAAACAAATGTTCGAAAAAATATTGACAAATAAAAATTAATATAATAAAATTAATATTGTAAAGAAAGATGGAGGAAAAATGAAAGTAATAAATGATAAACAAGATAAAGATAAAGCATTAGCACAAGTTATGGCTGATATTGAAAAACAATTTGGTAAGGGAGCCATTATGAAATTAGGGGGAAACGAACACTTAAATATTGATGTAACGCCTACAGGCTCAATTACTTTAGATATAGCATTAGGAGTTGGTGGTTATCCTAAAGGAAGAATTATTGAAATATATGGACCTGAATCAAGTGGTAAAACAACTTTTGCTCTTCATGCAATTGCTGAGGTTCAAAAAGCCGGAGGAAGAGCAGCTTTTATAGATGCAGAACATGCTTTAGATCCAGTTTATAGTAAAAAATTAGGAGTTAATATAAATGAACTACTATTAAGTCAACCGGATACAGGAGAACAAGCTTTAGAAATTTGTGAGGCTTTAGTTCGTAGTGAAGCTGTTAACATAATTGTAATTGATTCTGTAGCTGCCTTAGTTCCTCAAGCAGAAATTGAAGGAGAAATGGGAGATAGTCATGTAGGATTACAAGCAAGATTAATGAGTCAGGCTTTAAGAAAATTAAGTGGAACAATTAATAAAACAAATACCACTGCTATTTTTATTAATCAATTAAGAGAAAAAGTTGGCGTATTATTTGGAAATCCGGAAACTACTCCAGGAGGACGTGCTTTAAAATTTTATTCTACTATTCGTTTAGATATTAGAAGAGGAGAGCAAATAAAATTAGGAGATAATGTTATCGGAAATAAAACAAATATCAAAGTAGTTAAAAATAAAGTCGCTCCACCATTTAAAACTGCTTGTGTAGATATTATGTATGGTGAAGGTATAAGCCGTACTGGAGAACTTATTGATATTGGTTCTAATATTGGTATAGTTGAAAAAAGTGGTGCTTGGTACAGTTATAAAGGAGAAAAAATCGGTCAAGGAAAAGAAAATGCTAAAATATTTTTACAAGAAAATCCTAAAATAGCTAAAGAAATAGAAGTTGCTATAAAAAAACATTATGATATACCAATCTCTAAAGGAAATGAAAAAGCTTAGGCTTTTTTTATTTTTTTGTTCATTTTTTATTGGAAATATTTTTTATATATGATATACTTAAAGAGAATATGGAGGATTGTAATGAAAGATATCAAAATTTACTTATGTTTTTTGTTGTCTTTTCTATTTATGCTTAATGTTTCTGCAGCAGGTTGTTCATATAAAGAACAAACTCAATTGAACACTGATTTAAGTAACATTAAAATAATTTCGGAAATTGTAGATGATAATAAGATAAATATAATTATTTACAATGTGACTGAAAATTTACAAATAGTTTATCAAAATCCAGAAAATGAACAAGAAGTAACCCTTAAATATTTTGATACTACTAATGGAAAATATGTTTTAGAAAGAAATGCTGATACTATAGAAGAATATAGTTTTCAGATTCGCTCGAATATGTCCAATTGTTATGGAAATATTCTTTCTACAAAAAAGATAATTAAACCAAAATATAATGAATTTTCTGAATTGGATATTTGTAAAAATAGTAAATTACAAAATCATTCATATTGTCAAAAATATATAACTAAAGATATTAATAAAAGTAGAGAAGAAGTAGAACAAACTTTAAACGATTTTTTACAAGTAAGAGTTGATAAAATAACAACACGTGCAGTAAAGAAACCATTTTTAACGGTTAAACAAATTATTACTTATTCTATAGGGCTAGTAATTGTAAGTGCTATTGTTGTTGTAATACTTCTTATCACAAAGAAAAGGAGTGAGTTATAATGAAAATAAAAAAATATAGAATTATAATTATTTTTGTTATTCTTATAGTTTTAGTCTCTGTAGGAACTTTCTTTTTAAAAACAAAAGGAAGTGATATATTTAAAAGTTCAAATAAAATATTTAAAGAAGAGAATTTAGATACTAAAGAATGTGTCAGTTCTACTGATATTGAAAAGTCTAGTGAAAAAGTTTATTTTGATGAAGCAGCAGGTAGAGCAATTATAATTGGAATTGACGGTAAAAATAGTACTTATAATGGATTTATTTATTTAATAAAAACAGAAGAAAATTGTTATCAAGCGACTTGTATTCATAGTGACGATAAAAATTGTAATAATGCTGAAAACTATTCATTTATAGAAGGATGGCCAGATAGTAATTTAGGTAAATTAAGTGAAGATGATATTAATAATATTGTAAATAATATGAAGCCAAAACTTCAAACATATTTTTCGGACAATGCTGTGAATTATAATAGTTATGCATATTCATTTAATCAATTTTTAGAAAAAGTAAAAACAAAATTGAATTATGATATAACAGGTAAAAAAATAGAAGGAATAACAAGCGAAGTTACTTGTTCTTTAGATTTTGAAGGTGGATGGCCAAATTGGAAAACTGATGGGTATGTTGGATATTGGAGAAATTCTGATGGTACAGTAGGAGATTCTAAGTGGAGTACAGCAAAAGCATGGTATGAATATTGGATTGATACTTGCGGTTGTAGAGATGAATTAAAATATTTTGTACAATCTCAAGATGCTTATGATGTTTTGAATAGCAAATGTTCATCTAATGGTATGGGTCCTTTACAAGAAAAAGGTTATCATGCTCATGAAGGTAATTGTTATTTAGATGGTAAATTTGCTTATACAGGAGAATGTGCAGTAGAGTGTAATGAAAGTTCTAAAAATGAAATAATAAATACGAATGATTTAGCTAAAGCACAAATTTACAATTCTTCTTGTGATGATAAAATATCTTTAGCGAGTATAACACTAAATTTTACAAAAGCTTTTTCCGGGCCAAGTGATCTAGATAATATGAAAGATAAAGATGATTGGAGTGGCTCAAATGGTGTATATACTGTTTCTGGAATAACAGGAAAATCTCATACATTTTATTTTGATCAAAATCCTACTGTGTCATCTGGAGCGAAATTTTTAGGTTTTTCAACTGATATTTCTTGTAGAAATATAAATATACGTTCAAATACTACTAAAACAAATGGCTATTATACTTATAATATAAATATTCCAACCGAACCTGATTCTAATACTACATATTATGCATGTTTTGAAGGAATTATAAATGAAGAAGGTTTGTTTACTGGAGGAGAACCAAAAACTGGTACATCTGTTGCAAAAAATGAAATATCAGTTTGTGAAGATACTTCTGTGACGTATAATAATCTTACTTTTGTTCCAATGCAAAGGACATCTGTTTATAAAAGAATAAGTTATAATAATGCAGACAATAAGTTTAATATATCAGAAGATAACACTTATTGTAATGTTTTATGTACAGATGAAGTAACTATTAATTATCCTAATATTTTTGATACAGTGCCTGCCGGTCAATATTTTGAATTAATGTATGAACCAGAAATGACTGCAACAAGAACTTGTCAAACAGAGTTTAAATATGGGGATTGGAGAACAAAATATTTAAATGCAATAAAAGAAGAAAAAGATGCTTTAGATGAATATGAAAGAGCAAAAGCAGAAAAAGCTTTTGCTGCATCTTGGCAAACTAGTTCCACCAGTTGTTGTATTAGTACCGGCGAGG
>CANQNA010000020.1 GCA_947625005.1 uncultured Bacilli bacterium | reverse complement strand
AAGATAAGATAAAACACAGTGTAATATTGTAATATCATTACATCCTGATTCTTTTAATGCTCTTATTCCCTCATCAACTTCTGATAAGTATGAAGCCCCAACAGATATAACTACTGGTTTACCCTTAGAACCTATATATTTAATAAATGGTATATTTGAAAAATCAGATGATGATATTTTATAGAAATCCACCATATCATATAAATAATCTGCTGATTCATAATCAAATGGTGTTGATGTAAAATCAATTCCTAAGCTATGAGCATAATCACTTAATATTTGATATTCTTCTTTACCAAAACTGTCAAATTTCTTAAAAAGTTCATATTGAGTTTTTGTTGATTCTTTTGATGTGTCCCAGTATGCCGGTGAATTTTTTGATACAATAGTATTAGCTTTGTAGCTTTGAAATTTGGCACAATCTATTCCTGATTCAGCTACTTTTTTTACATATAATTTTGCAGCCTCTAATGGGCTTATATTCATAACTCTTGCAGTATCATAGAAATTAACTCCTATTTCTGCTATTAAATATGGTTTACTTTTTCTCATTTTCTTTCCTCCTAAATATTTTTAAATTTATTTTTTGAACTATATCATTAAAAATCAAACCACCTATTACACATAATAAAACATTTATTAAAATTTGAATTAATAAATTATTAATGTAATTATTTATTATTCTTCCTAATGTATAGTAATACATCATTTGTATTAAAAAAATATTATATGATGCTCTTCCTAATAATTCAATTTGCCTTGAATGTAGATTTGATTTAATTAATATATGGGTAATTGGAATTATATATAAACTACATAAAAGCGATGTATCTACCCAATAAACTATAAAAGGCATTTTATAATTTAAATAATCTATCATATATAATATAATTGCTCCTATAATAACATATAAAAATTGTCCAAATATTTTTTTATTTTGATTTCCATTTAAATATACTCCATAAAAAATTAAAAATATATATCTAAAAATAAGTAACCTATACACTGTTTCTGATAGTCCAATTGTACTTTGTATGATTTCATATAGTAAATTAACAATAAATCCAATTAGTAAAAATATATTTTTATTTTTCAAATTAATATATAGAAAATATATTAATGGAAATAATATTAATAATTGAATTATTAAAGGAGTATAATAACTTCCAGGTCCAAAGCCTCCACAAATATAATTTTTTATTAAATTTAAAATACTGAAGTCATTATATACAAAAAAATATATATTATATTCGACTATAAAAATTATTGTATATGGAATTAAAAATTTTATTATTTTGTTATATAAAATTTTTATGTTGTACAAGTCTTTTAAAGTTTTATACCCCCCCCCGTGTGTTTTTCATAAGAAGTATACATTGTATATCCAGACATAATCATAAAGATAGGTACTGCCATTTTAATCCAAAACGGAAAGCCGAAAATTAATCTTTGATAATCTGTAAAATTACTATGAGTTATAATTACAAATAAAATGCATATACCTTTTAAAAAATCAATGCTATGAATTCTTTCTTCTTTTCTCATATGCTACCTCCATTTTTTTAAATAATTTTAAAATTAAAATTTTCCCCTTCTTTTCAATTATCTCATACGTAAATTTACTAAATATAAATAATATTACGAAAAAAATAATAAAAAATGTTTTTGAATAAAAATCTATGAATTTTACTATTTGAGATAAGAAAAAGATAATTTCCATTATCAATACTTGGTTTAAAAAAATTGAATATGATAATACACTAATTTTATTAAAATCATCGATAACTTTTTCATTAAAATTAAAATTTAAAACAAATAAAACTAAAAATGTAAAAAATGCTATTGTTACTGTGTAATTTAGTAATTCATTTAAGTTAAGGGTATATTTAAAAATAGATAATAAGGATACCATACATATAAATGATATTACATTGAAAAATTGTTCTTTTTTCATTTTACAGATAAAATTTTCAAAATAATAAACAAATCCTCCTAGAAAAAAGCAACAGATACCTCTACCCATTTCACGATTTAATATTGGCATTTGTAAATTATAATTTACTAAGCATAATCCATCAATAATTAGAAAACATAATGTTAAAACCTTAATTTTTTTATTCTTAACATATTTTAATATAATATAAAATAAAATATAGCAAAATATTATAACTCCAATAAACCATGCAGGACCGTTGTATGGATAACTTGCTTTACCAAACCACCCACCTTTTATTCCGAAAATATTGGCAATAATAGCTATAATTGAATAATCATTGTCCCCCCCCCAGACAATTTTACGCCGTACATACAATAACATAGAGTTCTAACACAAATAATGCTAAAAGTGGTGAACCAATACAATGGAAAAAGTCTAGATATTCTTTTAACAGCAAATTCTTTACTAGAAATTTCTCCATTTTCTATCTTTTTAGAATAAACAGCAAAAAACGTAAATCCAGAAATAATAAAAAATAATTCAACAAAATTGCCTCCATAATTATAAAAGATTTTTAGCAATTTATAAAACGGAAAATTTGTATCACAGTGTAATGTGCCAGTAAACTTATTATAATGAAAAATTACTATTATTATAGCAGATAATAACTTTAGCACATTCAGTTTTTTACTTTTTTTTAAAATTACATCATACATAATTAACTCTACCTTATAAATTATTTATTATAGATATGACTCTTTTTCTTCCATTTTTTAAGTCATGACTTAATAGTTTATTTTGGAGTTCTTTTCTACTTTTTTGAGATAATTGTAAATACATTTTTAGAGTACCTTCTATTATTTCATCACTCGGTTCTAATCCTATATATGTGAATCCATTTTCATTACTTACAAATCCATGCTTTTCCTCTCTTTTATTTTGAGCCATTGCTATTGTCGGAACACCTAACATAGCAAGTTCATATCCTGTTCTACCTCTTGAAGTTATAGCTATATCAGCTTGGCTCATTAATTCAGGCATATTTTTTACATCATATAACACTGTAACATTAGGTAAATTATTATATTTCATTAACTCAACAACATTACTTTTGGATTTTCCAAGAATTACTGTAAAATTATAATCTTTATATTCATCTTTTATAATCATTTTTATCAATCTATCTGAATAATCTTGTGGATCTGCACCACCAAAAGTAATTAATATATTTTTTACAAATTCTTTTATAACTATTGGCTTATAAAGTAAAAAAGTTTTTGAGCAAATATAATATTTTTCTCCTGCAAATACTTGAGGAAGGTTACTATCATGATATAATGCATTAAATACAGCATCGGCAGCGACAATTCCTTCACCATCATCCTCAAAGTTAACTATTTTAGTATTTGGTAGTATAGATTTTAATCCTATCATGTAATCTATTGTAGTCGTTAAAATATCATTTATAAAAAGGGTATATTGTTCCTTTTTGCATTTTTCAAATAAATCTGCTATTCCGTTTACAGATATCAAATTATGAGTTGTATTGCCAAAAATTTTAGGATTTGTTTGATTAATATCATAATATATATCTGGTTTACAATAAAATTCATCTGCTATTTCTAAAGCTCTATAAATATGGCCAGTACCTCTTGTATTATTTCCATTAACATATATAGCTACTTTTTTATTTTCTAATGTTAGTGATGCACTTTGTAAATCAGCAAAATTATCAATATCTTGTGATTCACTTTCTGATACTTCATATATATCTACTTTTGGTCCAATTCTTGTTTTTTCTGTTATGATATTATTTTTAGAAATTACAAATGCTCCTGTTTCTAAATAATAAGGTGGTAAATACTGTCTATTTAATCTTTCCTTATAATTTGGAATTTTTTTACCATCTTTTTCAATCCATGATAAATGAGGGGCATTGATGGCAGAAATAACTGTATCTAGATTGTTATCAATAATATATTTAATAGCATTATCCAAAGTTTCAGTTTTTAAAGTAGGTGAAGTTGGCTGCATGGTTACAATATAATCCCAATCTACATCTTTTGGTATAGCATCATATATAACTGAATCAAGGGTAATGTCATCACCACATAATTCTTCATCTCTAACTTTGCATTTTGCACCCATTTGCGTTGCAATAATTCTTACTGATTCTGAGTCAGAAGTAACTATTACATCAGTTATATATTTAGAATTTAAAGCATTGTTAATTGCATAATATATTAATGGTTTTCCATTAATAATTCTAATATTTTTATTTGGTATTCCTTTTGAACCTGCTCTTGCAGGTATTACAGCTAAAATCTTCATTAAGTTTCCTTCTTTCTTTTAAAAATATCTAAAATTAAATTAAAATCTTTAGTCTTAATAGTTTGAATTAAACAATTTTTATTTTTGATTCCAAAAATTAGTACACTTGTAAAAGTAATGATAATTAAAAAATATCTTATAAAGTTAAAAGTATAGAGCAAATTAAATAGTGGAATTGATATTATTGAAATTAATAATATTTTAATTATAAATTTTGTATCATACCACCATGTACACTTAAGTTTAGATACTAATATAAAATGTATTACAAATAAGAATATATATCCAATTAAAGTTGTATATGCAGCAGCAATATAGCCAAAAATAGGAATAAATATAAAATTGAGTATTATATTGATACCTGCAGCAAGTATTGTTCCAATAGCGATATTCTTCTGTTTTTTATGATAAAATTCTATATTAACATATAAAGAATATACAAATTGAAATATATATCCTATCATTACTGGTGGCATAACATACTTAGCTTGTAAATAGTATTTTCCACCCATTAGAAGTAAAATTTCAGGAGTTATCATCATATACATATATACTAAAAATAAGAAAAATACGGTATAAGGCTTTGAATTGTTTTTTAAACTAACATAATCTTTATCATCCATTTTTTCATAGGCCCATTGACTCCAAGCACTATTCATCGATGACCATAATATAGAAACAATCATTGAAACACTATATGAAATACTATACAAGGCATTTGCTTTACTAGAAATAAGTCTTGTTATCATTATTCTATCTGATGAACTTAAAATATATCCTGCTAGTAAATGCCATATTAATGGGAACGATATTTTTAATGCATATTTCCAATATTTATTAGATATTGATTTACCTTTTATCATCAAGAATATGTATATAACAAAAGCAATTATTGTTAATGGAATAAAATATCCGATTATTCTTCCTTGCAACTTATTTTTCATTAATAAAACAAGTAAAACTGATAATCCAGTTGATAAAAAGGCATTAAGTAAAGTTATCACTATAATAGGAACATATTCATATTTGATTCTATGACGAATTTGATACATTTGTATAGATGGATAAACTAATAAATATATAAATATTATATTAAGTGTGAAAAAATCCATTAAAAACAGATTTTGAAAAAAATCATGAAATATTAAAACTATTATATAAAAAATTAGCGTAATCATTGTACTTAAAAAAAGCGAGGATGAAATGTATGAATCCAAATCATCTTTGTAATCAAAACGTGCAACTGAAACAGATGAATATATTTCAAATGTTGCTATTATTGACAATATGCTAAGCCAAGAAGTAATATTTGAAAACATTCCAATGTCATCTTGAGACATGATTCTTGTAAATATTGGCATCGTTAAAAATGCTAAGCCTTTAACTATAAAATTACAAATTGTATACCATATACCAGCTTTTAATGCTTTTTTGTTACTACTAGAATCTTTCATTTTTTTCCTTTCATAAAATTATATTTGATAAATATTATCAAACTTATTTTTATTAAATTTCCAAATACTTTTTAATATGATTAACCATATTTTCAAATGAATTAGGTTTCCATAAAGCATTAGTGTCACTTGGTGGATTTTTTTTATTTTGATTAATTTCTTTTATTACTTCTTCTGCATTCTCAACATAATTTGCATATTTTGATTTAACTAAAGAATCCATGATATAATAATGTCCAACTTTATAAATAAGAGTTTGTAATCCAAAACCAATGCCTTCAAAAAGTGCTGTTGAATATGCCCCTATTTGCATATCACTTTTTTGAAAATAATAATATATACTTTCATTGTTATTATCAATTACCTCTATATTTTCTGTATGTAAATTTGGATAATTATCTTTCCAACTACTATATTCTGCTGGATGAAGTTTAAAAATGATTTTATATTTTTTATCATCAAGATGTTTTGCAACATCACAAGCTAAATTATATAAATATATCCCAATTGTACTTTGAGAAATAAATAAAATAGTGTATTTATCTTTTAATTTCATTTTGTTTTTGTAAAAATTTAGTTTTGTTTCAAAGAACGGAAATCCAGTAGCTACTAAATATTTATTTTCTATTGGGGGATTCATATTCTTTTTCCAAAAATCTGAAAAAAGAAATATTTCACTTGGAAATTGCTTAATGTGCTTATCAGTATCATATTGATAAGCTAAGTGATCATTATATATTGTACCATGCTGTAGTTCTATTGTAGGAATGCCTAAACTATCTGCTATTTCATTGAAAATCATCTTTATAAAATCATAATGAACTACTTCAATTATAACTTTTGGTTTAATTATATTTATTAATTTATAAAATTTTTTGTATAAGTAATGATATTTAAGTACTATATTTATTAATATATTAAGAATTTCATTTTCATCATAGTTCCATTTAAATTCTTTACGCATCTCATTTAATGCTGGATTTATTTGTTCTTTTATTTTTAATTTTATATGATTATATTTTTTAGTATTAAAGTTTTTTATTAATAGCCAATATATTGAAGCACTATATATATATCTATCTATGTAGTATAAGTTTTTTGTTCTTGTTGGCTGAAAATGCGATTTTTCAAAAGGCTTTTCAATTGTAGCAGTATTATCAAAATAACTGCTTAATTTTTCAGTATATATACAATCATAAAAATCGTTCTGCTTTACTCTTCTTTCATGATTTAAAAAAAGTATATCAATATTTTTAGGAATTTTATGCGGAAAAAGAAATTTAATCATTTTTAAGTCTTTAATAGTAATTCTTTTATTTTTACCATGTATGGTACTTAATTTTAACGAATTAGCACAAATATCGTAATTCCAAATAGTAAATCTATAAAAAATCCAATAATTTACTCCACATACTTTTTTTTCATACAAATTGTATTTTTTTTCAATTTTCAAAAACTTTTTAACATCCATAAATTCTAGTTTTTTATTTTGACAGGTTTCATTTTGCTCCATAATCTTTTTCCTTTCTATTTTATTAAATTTACAATTAATGCAATCATTATGAATATAATATTTTTTAAATAGCTAATATATATATATATAATAAAAGCATAAACTAAAGAAAAAAAATATTTCTTATTATATAAAATTTGATTTTCACTGTAATCTCCACTTTTCTTATCTTTTTATAATAGTTCTAATATAATATACTAATTTACTTTTTTTTAATTTTAATTTTATACTTATATAATTTTTTTTCAGGAAATTATAACAACCACTTTCTTTTAAAAGTTTTATTGCTTTGTTTGTATCTTCTTTATTTTCTAATAAATAGGAAGCCATTAACAATTCATAATAATTAGAGCTAAAAACATCTTTTTTTTCACTAATGCTAAGTTTTTTCAATAAATAATCAAATTTATTAAGATATTTTTTTTTTACATTCAATAATTTATCAAAATTTGGTATATTACTCACATCATCGATATTTTTTATTACAAGATATTTATTTATACAAAATTTTGAATTACATAATTCAAGAAATCTAATCATAAATTCTAAATCTTGATGCCTAATAAAAGTTTCATCAAATCCATTTATTTTTTTCACAATGTCTGATTTGCAAATTAAATTACTACCAGTGCCAAAAAAACTTTCTTGCTTTAATAATTTTTTTTGTAAATCATAGTTTGATAAATTAATATTTGGTTTACCTTTTTTTAATATTTTTCCATTTTGAGCCCACAAATAATTGGAACATATAAAATCATAATTTTCATTTACAATCACTTTTTCAAACTCACTTATTCTTTCCTTAGAAAATACATCATCATCATCTAAAAAAGTTATATATTTTCCTTTTGAAAAATTAATACCAGTATTTCTTGCAGCAGCACCATTCATATTCTTTTTATGTTTTAAATAATGAAAATTAGAAATATTTATATATTTTTCTAATTTTTTTTCATTTATCTGTCTATATATACTGTTCTCATCATTATCGTCAACAACAATTAATTCATAATTACCTTTTTGATTTATTACGCTTTCTATAGCATTAATAAGATTATCACTCCTTTTATAAGTAGGAATAATAATACTTAATAATATTTCATCATTCATTTTTAATATCCTTTCTATGTCATTTAAAATAAAGATAGTTACCTATAAATTAATAAAATTTTATTAATAGTTTAATCAATACATTTTTCTAAATAAAAATCTATAAGGATGTCATATGCCTAAAATAATTGCTAATGGTATTGCCATTGGCCCAGCAAAAGCTGATTCAGATGTGCTACAAATTATTATATAAATTAATGCAGATAATTTTGAAATATATAAATATTTATTATCTCGAGAATTAAAATTTATATTATCAATAATTTTATATATATAATAAATACATATAACGTAAATACATAATCCTATATAACCAAATTGTCCTATAATCATCGCCCAAAATGTATCGGCAACAAATGCTGGATTTGATTGTGATAAACCATAGACATTGCTTATTCCATAAATACTATATAAAGGCGAATATTCAATAGCTGAATAAAAAGAACCATAAGTTGCAAAGCCTCCACCTAAAGGTAAATAATCTTTAGCAATTTTTAATGATGCATTTATTAGTGCTTTTCTAGCAAATCCATCATTTTGAAAAAAGTAATAGTTAATCTGATCATATGCAAAGACGAATATTATAGCACCTATTACAGTTATTTTTGATAAAGATAATTTTCTATTTGATTTATTTACAAATACCATTATAATCAAAATTGCTATAATGGTCCCAATAGCTTTGAATCTAAGAGTAGAAACTAAAATTAGAATACTTATAATTGAATATTTATTAACTACTTTTTTATCAATCTTAGTAAATAAACATAATATAAATAAACAAACAGCAGCTAAATATGTTGAATGAGTATAAAACAATTGATTTGATTTTACTCCAAATCTTACTTCGCCAGGATACAAATCAAATATGTAATTTCCCAAAGTAAGTAAAAATAATATGCTTACGATAAGAATCAAATGCTTTCTAATTTTATTTTCGTAACTAAGCCAAAATTCATTTTTCCATAGTATTTTAGTTAAAAAATAAACCAAGTAAAATTTATAAAAAATAATACAATCAGATAAAATAACTTTTAGAGACTGAAATCCATTATTAATATTAGAAAGTAAACCAATCATTAAAATTATAAATAAAGCTATTAACAATTTTTTTTCATATATATTCATAAATTGTGCTTTTTTATTTTTATTCTTAAAAAGATTAATTAAAAATACAGGGAAAAATAATAAAGCTAAAAACTCATCTAAATATTGAAAAACCGGAATTAGTGTTTGTAATAAGTTTTGAAAAATTAAACCATATAAATATAACAAAAAAAGTAAATAATTTAAATTTATTTTTATTTTCTTCATAATTATTCTTCCTTGTTTAACATGTCATATAGTTTAATATAGTAATCTTCCAATTTTTTTGATTCTTTATTAATATCATAGCCTTTTTCTATTAAGGTATTTATGGCGTCCTTATTTCTTTCTAAACTACATTTTTTAATTAAATTTGCACATTCATTTGGACCATCATTGATGTTAAAAGAATAAGCGTTTTTACAAAGCAATATTTCTTCTGAGATGTTTTTAGAAAATAATGTAGGTAATCCATTAGCTTGTGCTTCAATTCCCGAAACCGGCAGTCCTTCAAAAAGAGAGGGCATAACAAATATATCCATCATTTGTAATAAATCATTAACATCATCTCTATTTCTTAAAATTCTAACATTGCTCTTTAAATTTAATTTTTCAATTCTACTTTTTATTTTATTTAAATCTGGCCCATCTCCAACTAAAACCAAATATGACTTACAATTATCATCATTTAGTTTTTTTAAAGTATCTAATAGAAACATTTGATTTTTTATGTAATTTAATCGCCCCACATGGCCAATTACAATCGCATCAATAGGGATATTATTTTTCTTTCGTATATCATTTCTAATTTTAGAATTAAATTTGAATTTATCCAAATCAATAGCATTAGAAAGCAATTCAAATTTTTTCTTTCCAAATAAGAAATGCCCTGCTTTATTACTACAAGCAAAATTAATATTGGAAACCTTTTTTACATTAAATTTTGAAATAAATTTTATGGGTAATTTAAAATCAAAATCTAACTTGGAAGTATGTGAATGTGCGATTCTGAATGGTATGTGATTGATTTTTGCCATAAATAGTGGAAAAAAAGACATAGCATCCATATGACAATGAATAATTTTATATTCATTATGCTTTTTAAAAAAGTTATTCATGTATTTTATATATTTAAAATAATTATGTGGATAAAGTCTTGGAGCATAATATATCTTTCCCCCCATACTTCTTATCTCATTATCAAAAGTACCCTTTTTTGAGCGATGAGTTAAAAAATCAAATTGAATATTATTTTTATTAATCTTTCTATAATAATTCATAATCATCATTTCTGCACCAGCTCTATCCATGATATTAACACACATTAATATTCTAATTGGTTTTTGATTTGACACTTTCATTGATTCCTCCAAATTTTTAACATTATCATGTAAATAACTACCATTACTACATTAACTATTTCACTTATTAAATTGATTTTATCTCTACTTATATAGAATAATTTTCAAAATCATATTCACAAAAAAATTTCTTATTTATAAGAACAAATACATTTATAATTCTAATATTTAGATAAAAAAATTTTTCAATTAATTCAAACAACTAAATTTTAAAACTAACAATTCGGTAATTTGTGTAATTCTTTTAAAAAATATTATTTATTCATAAACATTATCTACTTTTTATATAAACTTAATGTTTTTAATGCTACATCATCCCAATTATATTTTTTTAAAATATATTCTCGACTATTTTCATTAAAATTATTATTGCCTTTAGTTAAAAAAAGTAATTGTTCTCTCAAATCGTTTTCATCTCCGACACTAAAATATTTAACATAATTTTTACCAACTTCTTTATTTTCTGGTATATCACTTACTAAACAAGGAGTATTATAGCTTAATGCTTCTAATAAGCTCATAGCCATACCTTCAGCCTCACTAGGAAAAACAAATAATCTTGCATTAGAATATAGTTCACTTAACTCTTTACCTTTTACAAATCCAATTAATTTTATTCTTTCATCATTATTAATTAAATTTAAAATTTTATTATAAAAATTATTAACATAATTAGTTTCACCAGCAATTATTAATGGAATTTTAATATTAGTATTTCGATAAGCTGATATTAAAGTTTCTAAACCTTTTCCCGGTACTAACCTTGATAAAAATAAAATATAACTATTTTTTGTTAGACCATATTTTTTGCTAATTATTTCTGGCTTTTCAATTTTTTGTATTGATACTCCATTTGGAATATAAAAAGTATCTCTGTTATATTTTTCTTTAAAATATTTTTGCTGTTCTTTAGATAATACTATAATTTCATTAGCATACTTTGCTACAATTTTTTCTCCTAATTTTAAATATCTTTCACCTAATCCCTTCCATTTAGGTGTTTTATAATTCAATCCATGAACAGTAACAATGATTTTTTTATTAAATATGTGTGGAATTATGAGCATTGCACTAGGTCCTATAGCATGATAATGAATAATATCATATTTGTGAAATAACACACAAATTGAAGAAATAAAAGAATAAATAAAAGCATCTAAATTCTTACTATTCACTGTAAAAATATTTTTTATTTTTACGCCTTTAAATTCTTTAATTGGTTTTATATTTTTATTTTTTCTATTATAAACAGTAACATCATGACCAAGAGCTGCCATTCTAGTTGCAAGTTCTTCAACAACTACTTCTACTCCTCCTTCTCTTCCAGGAATCCTTTTATGGCCAATCATTGCTATTTTTAGTTTTTTTTCATTTATTACGTTGTTCTTTTGGAACTGACAATCCATAACTATCCTCCTTTCGTGTTATTTTTATTATTAATTAGCTTTCACGAATCAATAACTATATATAGAATAGCAAATTTAGTCGCAAATTGGAAGTATTTTTTCAAATTTACGCATATTAATTGATGTTTACTTTTCATATAAGCCTTTATTTTATAATTTACATAAAAACTTAGCTAAAATTGATTATGCTATTCTAAAAATTAAAAACAGTAAAATTGTAAACAACCTAATTTTGTTTTTTACTATTTTTATTTAAAATATATGTCAATTTTCTATAATAAATGGTCTATCTTTACTACCTATACCGCTTTTAATTGAGGTTTCAAGTTTTAAATAGAATACAGGCCTTATACCAAACTCAACATCCATTACAATTGCTCTTAATCTTTGATCTTTTGGATGTATATAATATGCATAACCAGAATAGATGGTACTATCATAATCTTCTCTAGTAATTGTCCATTCAAAATCAGGAGTTGTTAGGTAGCTATCACATCTTTCTTTTAGACAATTTGTGTTACCTTTTCCATCACCATAAGCATAGAAATAATCACTAGCATACATTAAACCATATTTACCATTAGTAGTTTTGTCTTTTATCTCACTTTGATATACTGCATGTCCTGTTTTATCATCACTTGTAATTGTTCCCGTAAACCAAGTTGCATAATCCACTTTTTGGTCCCAATTTGATAAAGTTTTAGAAAAATTTGCATTTAGAGTATTATACAATTTACTATTTGGATATTTGCATCTGTTGCCATGTGGACCACAACTAGAAAGATAATATTTATCATTCCATATTGCCCAAGTATAAGGAATACTCTTAATTAGCTTGAATTTTCCGCCTGCAGTTATGCCAATAATTTGATATAAATATTGATTGGGATTTTTTAAACAAGTATCTAAATCATCGGTGCCAAAGCAAATATAATTTTCAACATTTTTGCCAGAATAACGATACATACCATCTATAACAGTTTTATTTAATCCTTTTGGTTGATAATCCATTAAACCACTGGCTTTACCTGTGTAATCTTTTTTGATATAAGAAATTGTAGTAATTGCCTCTTTAGAAACAACATCTTCATCATTTTTTAAATACGCATGGTAAGTATAATTACCAAAACTATTAAAATCTAATTCTTTAGTAATTTCCTTTTGATTTTTAGTATCTTCCCAATCGCAATTACTCTTATCTTCACTTTTCATGATGCAATATTTTGTTACATTATCACTATCCCATTTTAAATGAATAGTTGCTTGATTGGAGATAGTTGAACTTGTATCTTCATTATCTACATAGAATTTTTGAATAACTGGCGCAGGTATTTCAACGTATTGGGCATAGTAAGTATAATCTCCTGATGTTAAAGTAGCTTTCATTTCCTTTAAATCATCATTAGAAATAGAACCAGTTTCTAAATCACTAGAATATTCCCATTTATTTTTAAAGACATATTTCTTTTCTGTAATTTCATTTTTATATTTATAGTCAGATCCATTTTCTTCAAAAGTTTTAGGGACAAAATATTGTTCATTATTAATGTAAGCAATATTAGTATATGTTCGACTCATTGGTACATAATTGACAAAAATTAATCTTGAATGCTTATAATCTTTATAATAATGAATATAATCTGAAACTCTCTTAGTTTCTTCAGAGGTTCCATCATCATTTCTTACTACATTATAAATGTACTCTTGTTTATTTCCTCCTAAAACATTCATTGTGGCATTTTTAGTAGCTAAAACGGTTGGACTACCATAAATTTCATCTTCATAAGAAATATTACTAGCATATAAAGTTCCTTTTAATAATATAGCGGCATTTTCATTAATTGTTACAGTACTGGCTTTAAGTTCTTCCTCATCAATTTTCATGTTTTGTTCATCAATAGTTGTTTTATTAGTAACATGGAAATTATTAGCGGTTAAAGTGGCATTCTCTCCCACTTCTATTCCAATTGTATTTTTATTTTTAGTAGATGTTTTATTCTTTTTATTATATTCTGATGGTTTTAAAACATCAATTTTTAAAGTCAAATCTTTTATAACAACACTACCTGATGTAATATTAAAGACTGGTTTATGTTCCACTATATTTGAAGTTATTTCCGTATTTCGGCCATCAATAACAATATCTTTAGAAATTGTCAAAGGTTTTGTGATATCCCCTTCCCAGTTTTTAATAATTATTTCTTCGTTACCTAATAAAGCTTGTTCTAGTTCACTTTCATTTTTTACGGGAATAGATTTTGTATTGAAACGAGCTGTATAAGTACTTGTGCTACTATCTGTTTCATTTGTTACACCATCTTTTAGGTTAAAATTAATGGTAAATGATACATTATATAAATCTTCTAATTTAGCTGATTCATAGTCTGTTAAAGATTCTAGCAATTCTTTTAATTTCTCTTTTACATTTTCTTTAGATAATAAGATATTTGTATTTAGTCTGATAGTTTCGACGTTGTTTATTTCGGTAAAGTTACCTAAGACGGTTACTATATGACCAATATTTTCAGATAATGATTCTTCTTCATTTAAAACAGAAATATCTAATTTGGTATCTTCTCTAACAAAAGCTGAGATATTGTCATTGGTAATTTGAGATGCAAAGTCATTCATCATTTTATTGGTATAAACCACTTGTTTATATTTTGCTTTTAAGGTTAAATTCGAGGTTATTTGAGTATTAAAGTCAAATGTTTCACAGGTATTTTCTTTACATAAATCCCAACCAATAAATTCGTAACCATTATAATTATCCTTGCTTATTTTTTCTGCATTACCAGGATTTTCTACTTTTTCGCCATGTTTTACTTGGCGATTGCTTATTTTGGTACCATCATCAGTATCAAAAGTAATCGTATACACTTTTTTCTCCCATTTACCAATGACAACATTTTCAGTATCTAAGAACGGATATTCATCAGGAGTTATTTGTTGATTATCTTCTGTAAACCAACCAATAAAATCATAACCTTCTTGCTCTGTGGTAGGAATTTGATTAGCGTTTAATTTATGCTCGGCATTTGCATATTGGGTTG
>CANQNA010000019.1 GCA_947625005.1 uncultured Bacilli bacterium | reverse complement strand
GTAAAGATTTCATTGCTACTTTAGAAAGTGAAGAAAAAGCAAGAACGGGAATTAGTACTTTAAAAGTTGGTTATAATCGAGTTTTTGGTTATTATATTGAAGTTTCTAAAGGACAAGTAAGTAAAATACCAGAAAGTTTAAACTGGGAAAGAAGACAAACTCTTAGTAATGCAGAAAGATTTATAACACCTTCCTTAAAAGAAAAAGAAGCTTTAATTTTAAATGCTGAAGAGAGAATAACTGAATTAGAGTATAATTTATTTTTAGAAATTAAAAATGAAGTTAAAAAGCATTTAGGAGAGTTAAAAGAAACTGCCCGAATTATTAGTGAAGTAGATGCTTTATGTTCTTTAAGTATTGTTAGTGAAGAATATTCTTTAACTAGACCAAAATTAGTAGATGATAAAACTATAAAAATTATCAATGGATTTCATCCTGTTGTAGAAGCAGTATCGAAAAAAGAATATGTTAAAAATGATATTATAATGGATAAAAACACTAATACTCTTTTAATTACTGGACCTAATATGAGTGGAAAGAGTACTTATATGAGACAATTAGCAATTACTATTATTCTAGCTCAAATGGGTTCATTTGTTCCAGCAGATGAATGTGTTTTACCTATATTTGATAAAATATTCACACGAATTGGAGCGAGTGATGATTTAGTTAGTGGAGAATCTACTTTTATGGTAGAAATGTTAGAAGCAAATAGTGCTATAGAAGGAGCAACTAAAGATAGTTTAATTTTGTTTGATGAATTAGGAAGAGGAACTGCTACTTATGATGGTATGAGTTTAGCTCGTGCTATTTTAGAATATATTAGTACAAATATAAAATGCAAAACTTTATTTAGCACTCATTATCATGAACTCACTGATTTAAGTGAAGAGTACTCTAATATTAAAAATGTTCATGTAGAAGCTATTGAAGAAAATAATAAAATAATCTTCTTGCATAAAGTTAAAGATGGCTCAATTGATAAAAGTTATGGTATTCATGTAGCTAGTCTTGCTCATATGCCTGATAGATTAATTAATAGAGCGAAAGAAATTTTAGCATCATATGAACATCAAGAATCACCAAAATTTAAGCAAACGCAAATATCGTTTGATTTTAAAGAAGAACCTAATGAAATAATAGAAGATATAAAAACTCTTGATATAAACTCATTAACCCCAATTGAAGCCTTAAATAAATTATATGAATTAAAAGAAAAAGTGAAAAAAAATTAAAAAAAAATAAAATTTTATTGATTTTTAAAATCTGTTAAAAAAACTTAACAGATTTTATTTTTTTTATCTCCCATTTTTAAAATTAGTTGTATTTTTGCTTCAAATTTTCAAAATCATATTTTTGCATTAAAAAAATAGTTATGCTAGCTTTAAAAAGAAAGGAGGTGAAGGTGTGCATAATTTAGTTTATTTAATTGGAAGATTAACTAAAGATCCAACATCTACGAAATTAGAAAATGGGAAAACAGTCACTCATATAACTGTTGCAGTTAATCGTAATTTTAAAAACTCTGAAGGAATATATGATGTAGATTATATTAGATGCACTCTTTGGAATGGTATTGCCACTTCGGCATGTGATTATACAAAAAAGGGTGATTTAATTGGAGTAAAGGGTAGAATTCAAAATAATGATTATGTTGATGAAGACAATAATAAAAAATATACCTATGAAATAATTGCCGATAAAATAAGTTTTTTATCTAGTGTAAAAAAGACAGAAGAGTAGGAAAAAAATAATAAAAAAAATCATATATATTAATGGTGAAGCAAATGAATAAACTTAAATATTTTTTAGTAGTAATTTTAATGATATTTAGTTTTTATTTATCAGATAAAGTTACCAACTTAGCAATTAATAAAAATCCTCTTATGCAAGAAATTAAAGAAAAAAGTCCTAACTTAGCAGTTATGGGAAGTAATGCTACAATAATTGATAATACTATTATTCCTGGAATAAAAGGAAAAGTTGTTAATGAAAAAGAATCTTTCTTTAAAATGAAAGAATTTGGTTCATTTAATGAAACATTTTTAATCTATGATAGTATAAAACCTAAAATTTCTTTAGAAGATAATTTAGATAAAATTATTATAAGTGGAAATAAAACTCATAGAGAAGTAAGTCTTATTATAGAAGATAATGAAAATACTATAAAATATTTAGATCAACTTAATATTAATTATACTGTACTTGCTAATCTAAAAACTGAATTATTAGATAAAGAATATATTAATGCAGAAAGTAATAAAAATAATTTTAATGATTTAGAAAGTTTACTTAAAAAAAATAATTTAAATGTTAAGCTTTGTTTTATAGATTATTCTAATATAGAATTATGTAAAAAAAAGAAAAATTATTTAGTTGAAGCAAGTATAAAAGTATCTAATGATTTAGTTTTAAAACAAAAAAATGAAATAGAAAATGGTTCAATTATTTTAATAAATAAAAATGTTTCTTTAGATTCTTTAAAAATTATTTTAGATCAAATTAGATATTTAGATTTAGATATTGTCTATTTAAGTAAACTTATTACTGAGTAAGCCTTGAAAAATTAATGATAATTGGTTATACTTAAAAGTGTAAATAATTGGAGGCTTTAATATGAAAAAAAGAGTAATAAGTGCCATTATTATGTTAATAATTGTAATTCCTTTAATTATTATTGGAGGTTGGGTTTTTAGTTTAGCTTGTGCTGTTTTAGGAATCCTTGCTTACAAAGAATTAACAGAAATAAGAAGAGGGACAAAAGATGAATATCCTAGTTTAATGAAATTAATTGGTTTAATTGGAACTTTATCAATTATTTATTCAACATTTAATACTAATGGTATTGTCTTTGGTTTAGATTATAATGTTTTAGGTTTAGTTATTTTATCTATAATGATACCTACAGTATTTTATAAAAGAAGTAAATATAGTATAGAAGATGCCTTTTATTTACTTGGTAATGTTTTATTTTTAGGAATAACGTTTAATTTATTAATTGGAGTAAGAATGGATAGTTTGCCATATTTTATCTTATTAATATTAATTACAACGTTAACTGATACTTTCGCTTATATTGGAGGACGTTTAGTAGGAAAACATAAATTTACTAAAATTAGTCCTAATAAAACGATAGAAGGGTGTATAATTGGTTCATTAGTTTCTACTTTTGTTTGTACAATGTACTATGTTAATATTATAAATAGTGGATTAAATATTATGATGGTAATTTTAGTCATTTTACTTCTAACTATTTTAGGACAAATTGGAGATTTATTCTTTAGTGCAATTAAAAGAGAATATAATAAAAAAGATTTTTCTCAGTTAATTCCTGGTCATGGAGGTATTTTAGACAGATTAGATAGTTTAATTTTTGTAGTAATTTCTTATGTAGTATTAATAAGTTTAATTTCATTTTAGGAGGATAAAATATGAATATAATAATAACGATATTAGTTTTAATATTAATGTTAGGAATACTAATTTTTGTACATGAATTAGGACATTTTTTAATGGCTAAGAAAAATGGAGTATACGTTTATGAATTTGCTTTAGGAATGGGTCCAACAATTTTTTCTTTTAAAAGAAAGAAGAAAAAAGATCCTACAGTTTATTCTTTACGAGCTTTTCCTATTGGAGGATTCTGCAGTATGGCTGGAGAAGTTGAGCTTGTAGAAGATAAAAAAGTAAAAAAAAGTGAATATATGTGTAATAAAACCCCATGGCAAAGATTTCAAATTCTAGTTGCTGGTGTTACTATGAATTTTCTTCTTGCTTTATTTATTTTGTTTTTACAAGCTTTAATATTTGGTTCACTTGATCAAAAAAGTTATGTCGGAAGAGTAGAAAAAGGATATCCTGTAAGTGCTGCAGGAATAGAACCAGGTGATAGAGTAGTTTCAATTAATGGTTATAAAACTCCTACATGGGATAAAATAACTATTGCCCTTGCTCTTAAATATGATAGTGATACTTATACTTTTGAAATAGAAAAACAAGATGGTACTATAGAAACTTATGATATAACTCCTAAAACTGTAAAAAATGAAGATGGTAGTGAATCAAGAGTATTTGGTATAGGACAAAGTGCTAAAGTTGAAAAAGGAGTATTAAATGCAATTAAATATTCATTCACCAAATTTATCTCAACTATTAGTACAATGAATTCTATTATTGGTAATTTAATTATTGGTAATTTAAGTTTAAATAGTTTATCAGGTCCTGTAGGAATGTATTCTGTAGTCGGTCAAAGTATTTCTTATGGATTTAGTAGTATTTTATTCTTAACTGCTTATTTAAGTATTAACTTAGGTTATGTTAATTTACTTCCATTCCCTGCTTTTGATGGAGGAAGAATACTTTTTGTCATAATTGAAAAAATTAAAGGAAGTAAAGTAAATCCTAAATTAGAAAATACCTTACATAATATTGGATTTATTCTTCTAATGTTATTAATGTTAGTAATAACATTCAATGATATTTTGAGATTATTTTAACTGTTACAGAAATGTAACAGTTTTTTTCTTAAATTAACTTGACACTATTTGACATTTTTTTCATTTAGGGCTTTTCAAATAAAAAAATTATGTTATAATTTATAATAGACGGGGAATATATAAAATAGAATATGTATTCTCTAACGAGAAAGAAGGGTAAAAATGAAAAAATATTTATTGAAATTTACAACTTTAGTGTTAATAGTAGCAATGTTAGTTCCTTTTGTTAGTATTCCTAAAGTTAAAGCCGATACATCAAATGCGTGTGATGGTGGAGAATGGGAGTATCATACAAATTATTATTTCTTCTTACAAGCAGAAACACCTTTTTCATGGGCTGAAATGTTTAACAACAGTAATGGAACTGCGACAACTTATTATTATACAGGTTTCTTGTATAATTTCCCAAGTGATGGTTCTGCTATTGAGTTTGAAGATGATGGGTTTGTAAATATCACAAGCGGTGGAACAGCAGTAGATAATTTTAATGCTGGAAGTAATAGAACAAATTGGTCAGCAGCTCAATTTTATAAAGAATTACAATTGGAAGACATGAGTTCAGTTTATGGCAATAATTTAAAAGAATATGTTTATCAAAATAATGCAACAGGAACTGAAAATGATAGAATTGTCTCTTATTTATTCCATGGAGACTGGGCATTTGTTGGAGATGAATCAAACCCAAATGATAAACGTTGGGATTTAAATAATTTAGATATTCAATCACTTTCACTAAATACAAATAATTCTGGTATAAATGAATTAACAAATTCTTCTATTTTATTAGATGTAAATAAAGCCAGTACACCAGTAGTAGAAATTGGTAGTGGTACTTTAAGTCAAGGAAGTGGAATTTCTTTAAGTACAAGTCAATTACAACAAGCAATTAAGAACTTTAATAATGGTGTTGGAGAAGGAACTGCAGTAGCAAAATATAATTCATCAAGTGAACCAGTTATTAACATGATTATTAAAAGAACTTATTCATTAAATGATATTTTCAATACTTCATTAACAATAACTCAAGCAGATGCAGGTGTAACAAAGGATGAATCAACTGGTAGTAACTCAGCAGGATCAATAAAAGCAAAGATAAATAGTGACGAAGAAAAATCTTTATGGCTTCCTGATAAAGAGAATGAGTCAATTAGAGCAGAAAATGCTCAAGGACAAGAACTTTCAATTCCTAAAACAATTAAATTGAATAATGAATATTGGTTCTTAGCACCTACTTTATATCAAATGTCATATAGAGTATGTAAAGCAAATAATGAAGAAGGAACTGTAGTTGTTAGTTATGATGGAAATGCTGATAATGTAACAAATGTTCCAAATAGTGATACTGTTGCTTATGGTTCAGCATATACTGTTTCTAATCAAAAACCTAGTAGAGAAGGATATGCTTTCAAGAATTGGAATACTAGTGCAAATTGCGATGGTACAATTATAGAACCAGGTGCTAAATTATCTGATAATTTAACTAATAATGTAACTCTTTATGCTTGTTGGGGATCAACAGGTAGTGGAGAACAAAAACAGACAGGAATTATTATGTATACAGGTCTATTTGGTGGTCTAGCTGCTTTAGCTGGTGGAGCATATTACTTAGTTAAAAAGAAAAACTTATTTAAGAAAATTTAAATAAAAAACCTATAAAGCAAAATACTTTATAGGCTTTTTTAATTTAAATAAATAATTATTTAGCTTGGATACAAGTTATAGCAATAACAGCAATAATATCTTCTACAGAACATCCTCTTGATAAATCATTTAGTGGTTTCATCAATCCTTGAGTTATTGGGCCATAAGCTTTAGCATTTGCTAATCTTTCAACTAATTTACAGCCAATATTACCTGCATCTATATTGGGAAAAATAAAGATATTAGGTTTATTTAAAGTACTATTAGGTGCTTTATTTTTTCGAACTTTTTCTATTAAAGCACTATCAACTTGCATTTCTCCATCAATCATTATTTGAGGGAATTTTTCTTTAAACTTTTTAGTAGCTTCTTTCATTTTTAGAGCAGAATCTGCTTTACTAGATCCATAAGTAGAATGGCTTAACATGACTATTTGCGGTTGCTTTTGGACTAAATTTTCAAAACTTTTAGCACTAGAATAGGCAATTTCTACTAAATCATCACTTGAAGGATTAATATTTAAACCACAATCACTAAAAATCATAATTCCATTTTCTCCATAACTTTTATTTTCCAATTCCATTAAAAAGAATGAAGAAACTAATTTAGTATTAGCAGAGCTTTTAATTGTTTGTAATCCTGCTCGTAATACCTCACTACTTGTTGTTTTTGCTCCACAAACAACTCCATCAGCAAATCCCATTTTAACTAACATACAAGCAAAATATAAATTATTATTTTTTATAATATTTTCTGCTTCTTTTAAAGTGAGACCTTTCTCTTTTCTTAGTTCATAAAATTGTTGAATTAAAAAATCAATTTTATCATAAGTTAAAGGATTTATAATTGTAGCATTTTTAATTTTTATATCATTTTTACTAATTAGAATAATATGAGCGAAATCACATTTTTCACAAGCTTTTATTATTCTTTCATCATCACTTTCTGGTAAAACTATAGTTTTTTTCTCATTTTGCACTCTTTTAATTAATTCTTCTACCATATTATACTCCTTTCCTATCAATTATATCAAAAAATCTTCATAACAAAAAATATTTAGTTGTTTACTTCTCATATTTTTTTTGTTATAATTTTATCAGAATAGGAAGGTTATAATGGTTAGTATAGTTAAAGAAACAAATGAAACTTTATTAAATTTAGTAAATAGTTTAAAAAATAGAGCAGAAGAATCTCGTCTTTTAGTAAAAAATATTCAAGAAAAAATGGATGAAAAATTAGATGAAGCCAAACAATATAAAAATCAAGTTGATGATGCTAAAACTAATATAAAAGCATTAGAAGAAGAAATAAGTTCATTACATGCTGATTTACAAGAACTAAAAGAAAAATATGGAAAGAAAAATTTAGTTGCTGTAATTGAAGCTGGTACAAAAGAAATAAATATTCAAATAAAACAAAGACAAGAAAAAATTGCTCAATATAAAAATAAAATTGCTGAATTAACTAATCGTGCAAGAAGTATTAAAGATTTATTACTAAATTTAAAAAATGATAAAAAAATAAAAGAATTAAAATTACAAGAATTAGAAGAAAGTGTTCATTATTATGGAGAGCGTTTAGAAGAGGTTATAAAATATACAGAAGAACATGAAAATTTAAATGACTTTTTTGCTGTTCCTGAATCAGTTTTCAATAACGATACTATGTTAGAATCAGGAACTGTATTTGAAGATATTGCTAATATTGAAGAACCAGTAGAAGAAGACGAAGATGAAGATGATTCAGAAAGTGGAAATATTTTTGAACCAGTTACTGATGAAGAGGCTGATGAGGTATTTGATCAAGTAATGGAAGATACAGAGGAAGAAGATAAAAATACCGAAGAAAATGTTGAAGAAATTGCTGAAGAACCTGCGGAAGAAAATGTCGAAGAACCTGCGGAAGAAAATGTCGAAGAACCTGAAGAAATTATTCCACTTGATAGTGAACCTTTAAATGAAGAAAAGAAAGAAAATGAAGAAAAAGCTGAAGAAAATCTTATTAATGAAATAGAACCAGAAAATAATGATTCAGAAACTGCAAAAGTTGATAATATAAATCAAGCTATTGATACGGAATTTACTAATATATTTGGAACAAATATAAATGAACCTTTTAAAATAAACGAAGCTCCTAATATTTTTGATCAAAATAATATTGATTCAAAAGAAACAGATATAGTTAATGCTTTAACTAATTTAGGATTAGATTATTATTCTTTTAAAGAAGAAGATAGAAAAAGAATATTAGATAATTATAATGAACAAACTTTTTCTGGAATTGTAAATTGTTTAAAAGAAAACAATATTCCTCTAGAAAATATTTATGAAGCAGCTAATATTTTAACTGATATAGCTCCTGCTGAATTAAGTAACATTATTACAAAACTATTAAGTATAGAACAATCAAATGTTGCTATAGGATTTGTATTAGATAAGTTACCTGAAGTTGACATTAATTTATTAAATGAAGCAATAAAAAATTATGGTGAATATATAAATAATGTAGATTTGACTGATATAATATTAAAATCTTTAAAAGGAGGAAAATAAAATGGATTATCTATTAAGCTTTAATCTAACTCAAGAAGATATTGAATTATTAAAATCAAAATTATCTTCTGAAGAAATTAAAAAGATTGAACTTTTTCCTCGAATAGTAACAGAAAATTTTAATTATTTAAATAATATGAATATTAATAATATGAAAGATGTTTTTATTAATCATACTATAATGTTTTTAATGAATCCTGACAAATTCAAAGCTATATTTGTTAAATACGATCAAGCAGATTTAGTTAGATGCATTGAAAAAAATCATAATGTTGTCGAAAAATTATAAATTTAGCCTTTTAAGGCTTTTTTATACAAAAATAAGATGACGAGTATCATCTTATTTTTCATGATAAAAATCACTATAATATTAGTATAAAATAAAAGTAAAAGGAGATATAAATGAATAAAAAAATAGTATGGGAGATAGTATTAATAATAGTAACAATAATGTTACTAGGAATAACATATGCCTTCTATAAAACTCAAATAACAGGAAATACAAAAGAAGAAAGCTTAAATGTAACAAGTAAAAAAATAAGTATAGAGTATCAAGATGGAACATCAGATGTGTCAATAACAAGAACAATAGAGTCAGGAAGTACAATAACAAAGACATTTAAAGTAGTAAATACAGGAGACAAAGCTGCAAACTACAGTATAAAAATAAGTAATGTAGAAAATGGATATACAAGACAAACAGATTGGACATATGAATTAAAGAAAAGTGGAGAAGAAACCCCAATATCAAAAGGAACAATACCAGAAACAGAATCATATATAGTAGGAAGTGAAACTGTAACAAAAACAGGAACAAATGAATATACATTAACAATAAAGTATGCAAATCCAGAAGATGTAGATCAAAATGAAGATCAAGGAAAAACATTAAAATTTAAGATAGATATAGATGAAGAAACCAAAACACTAAAAGAAGCAGTGTTAAATGATAACAATGTAACACATGTTACAAATTCAGCAACAGACCCAGGAAAGAACTCAAATACATCAGAAGAAAAAGAATTAATAGAGACAGAAGATGATTATGGAACAAGTTATATATATAGAGGAACAGTAGATCATAATTATGTAGAGTTTGCCAATATGTGTTGGCGGGTCGTGCGAATAGATGGCCTAGGAAATATAAAGATAGTGTTAGCAAATGAGACAGGAGAATGTAAAACTGCAACAACAAGTTCAGGATATATACAAGATGGAGGTTCAGTAAAGGAAATAGAATTTAAAACAAATGGAAGTAAAATAAATGATTTAAGATATACATTGAGTGATATAAAACAAACAATTGACAAATGGTATGAAGAGAACATCAAAGATGGAAACGATAAACAAGTAGTAAATGCAGAATGGTGTCAAGATATGAGTGTAAGTAGTAAAGATTCAGGTTATGTATATTTTGGAGCATATGGAAGATTAACTCCATCTAATACTGCCAATCCAAGTTTAAAGTGTAATTTTAAACCAGCAAGTTTAGTATCTGAATATCAATCATATAAAGCAGAGAAGTTTAATGCCAAGATAGCATTATTAACAGCAGATGAGGTAGCCTTTGCAGGAGCTATATATGGTCAAAGTAATAGTAATTATTATTTAAAAGAAGAAGCAAGTAGTAATAGTTATTGGCTTTTGTCGCCTTTCAGCTTCGTCTTATCAAGCAGCGACCAGTACGTATTCTACGCAGGCGGTAGTGGTTATTTGCGTTGCAGTGACGTCTACTACACGGATTCATTACGTCCATCTATTGTTCTTCATTCAGGAGTAACATATTCAGGTGGTGATGGATCAAAAAATAATCCATACGTAATAAATTAAAATATAAATGTTAAAATAAAAAACTGATAGAAATATCAAAGTAAAAATTGATAAATCTATCAGTTTTAATTTATTTTTTCTTTATAATATATTTTATATTTACTATAAAAAATAACAATAAACATCCTGCTAATATATGTGATTGATATTTATAAGAATATAATAAATAGTTTATTTGTTTAAAAACTGTAAAATATAAAATAAATAATAATGTCGTTAAAATTAGAGGGAATATCCATTTTTTTGTAGTAATTTTTTGTAATGATTTTTTTAAAAATATTCCTGACATTAATATAAATAAAATATAGATTAATATCCAAAAGAAGGTCATAAAATTTTCTATATTATTTATAAATTTAAATAAACTTATTCTTTTTAAAACAATATATTCTGGATATCTATATAATTTAGTCATTTCTACACCCATAATACCTACTGTTATAACAAATATAGTTAAAATAAACAAACTTGATACTAAATAACTTTTAATTATACTATATCTTTTATAATTATCTATTTCATCTGTTCCAAAGCATCCTAGTAAAATTAAAGGAGCGGTACTAATTATTCCATATCTTAATCCTTGGCCAATAATTTTAAGAGGAGGTATATTTAAAAATGGCATAAAATTACTCAATTTTATTTCAGAAAATAAAGTTAAAAATATTCCAAATGCTAGTAATAAACATAATCCTAAAATAATTACTGATATTCTTGCTACAATGGTTTCTCCTTTATATGATATATATATAATCAATAAAATTAAAGGTAAACTAATAATAAAAGGATTAACTTCTGTTAAATAAATAGAAACAATTAAATTATTTAAAATACTAATACCTAACATAATATAAATAATGGCAATAAAAATATAAAATATGGCTTCTATTTTATTGGCATTATCTAAAATACTTCTTTTATTAGACATAAATATTTTATTAACAATTAGTAAAATTAGAGTGCCAAATAAAATACCAATTAAAATGCTTAACCAAAAAGATTCTTCACTTTTACTTACTATATTAGATAATCCAATACCAAAAAACATAGTAATAGGTAATAAAAAACTCATAGCTTTGTATTGTAGATAACTTATTTTTTTCATGATTTATCCCTCACAGAATTCATTAAAACACCTTTTTTGGTAATAGTGCTGTTGACTTTAATTTCTATATCATAATCTTTCCAATCTTTGTTAATTTTGCCAAATTTTTTATAAATTTTATCGTTTAATCCTAAAACATCTGAATTATCTTTTTTTATTTGTTTTAAAAATTTTTCAATATCTTTTTTAATCGATTTTTCCAAAGTATTATTTATTTTATCAATATTTTCTGTTTTTACTGTATTTACATCACAATTAACTTCATCTAATCCTGAATTTGTTTCAACTTCAATAGTTATTTTTTCTTTACTTATTTTATATTTAATTTTACCTTCAAATACTCTCATTACTATATAATCATTATTGTAATCAATTCTATAGTATAAAGAATTTGTATTTCCGGTAAATAAACTTAAAGTTTTTACATTATCTAAATTTAAATTGTTTACTAATTTTTCTTCTCTAAATACTCCTACATCTTGAATAGAGATTTTTTTATCTTTTATTTTTATATATGGAAGATAAATGTCTTCTCGAGGATTTATATATTGTTCTAAAAAGTCAAAATATTTATTCATAACAATTGCACTATTGTTTTGCTTAGTATTGTTAAAAATAGCATATATTGAATCTCCAATTATTTCACTTTTTATCTCTTTTTTTTCTAATATTTCACTAGGTTTTTTCTCATCACTTAAAACAACATAAGTTTGAAAGGAAAAATCAGTATGACGAGATAAATAATCCATTATTTCTTTTATTCCATCATTTGCTAAATTTTTATCAATAATAATTGCTTGAAGATGGGTAAAAAATAATAATTTTTCACTCATAAAAGCGGCATCATTAATTGCTTCATCTATACTTTTTCCATTACCACTTAAATTAATACTTTTTTTACTAGCTGCTCCTTGATCACTTTGTTTATCTTCTTTAAAAACTTCTAAAGTTATTTTAAATTCTTTATTTTCTTTTTCAATTCCCATAGCAGATACAATAGCTAAATCGTTTAATTCATTATAGTTACTACAACCACATAAGGTAAAAAGTATTAATATTAAAGTTATAATTTTTATTTTCATGATTCACCTTTTTTGTATTTATTATCACTTAACATTTCACTTCGTTTGTTATCATTTTTACTGCTGGTTTCAATTAAAGTACCTTTTAAATAATTCCAATCAAATGGTTGAATAGGAAAAAAGTAAGGATATCCAAAAGATTCTGTACTACAAATAGAAATTAAGAAGAATATTAAAGCTAGGGAAATCCCATAAAGGCCAAAAATTGTGGCAAACATTAAAAATATAAATCTCCAAGCTCGAATACTTGCAACAATTTCCAAATCAGAAAACATTAAACTGGCAATGAAAGTAATTGCTACAACAATAATCATAATTGGACTAACAATTCCTGCAGAAACTGCAGCTTCTCCTAAAACTAAAGCGCCTAAAATAGAAATAGCTGATCCATAGGTACTAGGGAATCTCATATCACTTTCTCTTAATATTTCACAGGTTATTAACATAACTATACATTCAATTATTGCTGGAAAAGGAACTCCATCTCTTTGAGTAGCAAAACTAATAAATAAATCTAAGGGTATTGCTTCTTGATTAAAGTTTGTAAGAGCAATATAAACAGCTGGAGTAATAATACCAATAATAAAGCAAAAAAGCCTTAAAAATTTAGAAAAATTAACATTAATACTTTTAGTATAATTATCTACAATTGGATTAATAAAATCAGAAAAAAATGAAGGAATAATAATGGCAAAAGGGGAGTCATCAAGTAAAATTACAATTTTTCCTGCCAATAGATTTTTACAAACAATATCTGGTCTTTCTGTTAATTGAGTTGTAGGAAAAACTGTTTTATTTTCATTTTCAATCATTTTTTTCAAACTGCCTGCATCTAATACTCCATCTACATCAATTTGTTTTAAAGCCTTTGCTACTTTATTTACTAAAGTTTTTTTCACAATATTATCTATATAAAGTAAAGAAACAATACAATTAGTTAGTCTTCCAATATTAAAATTGTCATTCTTTAGTTTATTAGTTGCTAATCTTCTTTTAACTAGTCCAATATTTTGTTGAATATTTTCCACAAAAGAATCTTTAGGGCCATACATGCTTGGTTCTGTAGTAGGGGCACTAACACTTCTTGTTAAATCAGCTTTTGTTTCACAAGCATAGATTTTTTGTTTTAAAATAACAATTGTAAAACCATGATTTAAATAATATTCTATTTGATCTCTATTTTTTACTTTAATAGTATGAGGAGCGGGTAATAAATCTGTAATTCGTCTATTTTTTATATCACTAGTTAGTCTTTTTAATACAAAGTCATTAATTTGGACTGAACTGGATAAAGTTTCTAAATAAAGTACATATATATAATTTTTACCATGGGGTAATTTTTTAATTATTAAGTCATTACATCCACTAAACTCTTGTTTTACACTTTCCACTATTTCATTCATGACTTCACCCATTATTATTGTGAGCAAAATTTCCTGTTTTATTAGTAAAACTCTATTGTTAAAACTAAATAATTAATATATAATGGTAATAGGTGGTAATATGAAAAACTTAACAAAAAATAAATATTTTCAATTAGGATTAACTATATTTAGTGTAGTTATTTGTAGTATAATATTTTTCTTTTTGATTTTAAGATGGCAAGAATTTATTAAAGGAATTGAAAATGTTTTAAATATCTTTATGCCAATTATTTTCGGCCTTGTAATTGCTTATATTTTAAATCCTAGTATAAAATTTTTAGAAACAAATATTTATGATAAAGTTTTACGAAAAACCAAAATAGATAAGAAAAAACATAAAAGTTTAAGTAGAATATTGAGTATTTTAACGGCTTCAGTTTTATTTTTAGTTGCTTTATATGTTATTATTTCTTATATAATACCGGAAATATTAGCAAGTATTCAAATTTTAATAGGAAATATTCCTAATTATATTAAAAATGTTCAAGATTGGTTAGCAAATACTTTAAAAAATAATCCTGATGCATCTACTCAAATATTAGAAAACTATCAAGAAATAAGTACTTATATTTTAAATATTGTAAATGATTCTCTTACTCCAACAATTAATAATTTAATTGTTAATGTATCTAATGGAATAGTGGGAGTATTTAAATTTTTATATAATTTTATTATTGGCTTTATAATTTCTATTTATTTATTAAATGGTAAAGAACATTATATTGCTCTTAGTAAAAAAATAACTTATAGTATTTTTGATGTTAAGGTTGCCAATAATATTTTAGAAAAATGTCGTTTTATTAACAAAATGTTTGGTAGATATATGGTAGGAGTAGTTATAGATTGTTGTTTTATTGGACTAATTATGTTCTTATTTAATTTAATTTTCCAAATGCCTTATGGAATGTTAATTGCCGTTATTTGTGCTATTACCAATGCCATTCCTTATTTTGGTCCATTTATTGGAGCCATACCAAGTACTTTACTTATTTTATTAGTAAGTCCACCAAAAGCTATTATATTTGTTATATTTATCATAATATTACAACAATTTGATGGAATGTATTTAGCCCCTAAAATAATTGGAAACAAAACTGGATTAGCTCGTTTTTGGGTATTATGTTCAATTCTTGTTTGTGGAGGATTGT
>CANQNA010000018.1 GCA_947625005.1 uncultured Bacilli bacterium | reverse complement strand
ACTACTAATATAAAGTATTTCATTGGAAGTACATTTGCTTTAAAAATAAAATACCCCAATATAATCATCATAATAATAGATAATACCCATAAAATACGAGTTATTAAATTTATATTTTTCTTTCTATTTTTTTGTTTTCTTGCCATATATTTGGTTACCTCTTTTCACTACCTTTTACAGTATAGCATACTTTTGACTCATTTTGGAAAAAAGTTATTGTCTACTTTACACAGTCACCTTTGGTATTTCCTCTACATCTATAATCATAAAATTTTTCTTTAGTTTTAGCTTAAGAATTTCCATAGTTCTACTCAAATTATAATCTAACACGATAAAAGGAAACATACTTAATACAAAAATTTCATTTTTTTCTTTTTTTCTTTCTAATTGTACCTCTAATACTTTTTTGTGGTCTATTTGTTTTTGATTTGTGATATATATTGCTTTATTATAATTTTGCATAATAATAAAACATAATTCACGATTAGTCATTAAATTTTTCTTTAAACATGTTGCCTCATATACCATTTTTTTATATTTTTTTCCATTTAAATTTGTAATATCTACAACTCTATCATTATAATTATTATCAGGTAACTTTTCTAAATGATAATAAGATTCCACCATAGGATAATTAATATACAACTTGCCAAGTTCTGTCTCGTTATTAAATAATTCTAATAATTGTTTTATTTTTTCATCTGAATATTTATGATCTTGAACCTCAAAATCAAAAACCAAATAAATTGCACTAAAAGCATTTTTAGATAAAACATTCTTTGGAAGTTGCAAACCTTTTTCATATCTTAAATAGGACACAATATCGTCATATTTTCCCTTTTGATACGCATCGTATAATTCATAGATGGGATTTGCAAATGAAACAATTTCATATTCCGCTCCTATTAACGACAAAAGTCCATGGCTAGCTTTTCCTAATATTCTTAACTCCTCTTTTTCTCCTTCAACAATCAATAAAATCTTACTCTTCAAATTCTCCTCCAAGCATCATTTTTTCTAAATTATGCATTTGTCTAATTGTTTTCGTAGTTCTATCTGCAAAACTTTTGACTTTTCCATTTTTTAAAATAGCATAACAATCAGGTCGCATAAGCTCATTATCGATTAAATATGTATTATGTGATGTTAATACAGATTGAAATTCTTTTCTTTGATTAATATAGTTTAAAATATAAGTTGATAATTCATAATGATAAAAAGCATCAAACTCATCTAAATAAATGAATGAAATGTTATTTGTTCGGTTCATCCAATAGTAAAACAACCATAATGTTTTCGTTCCAGTTGATGCCACTAAGCTGAACAAAGCTTCATAATTTTTATATTTGACTCCAATAACCTTTTTTCCACCATCATTCATCTCACATAAATGGTAACTTTGTCCACAATCATGTAAAAACTTTTCAAATGAAGAAAGCAGTCTATTATTGATAATAAAGTCATTTAAATCTTCCCCATTGGACATAACACCCATAAATTCATTATTTCTTAAACTTCTAAACCATAGCATATTATTTACAAATTCCATAAGTAATTTGACTGAGCTATCTTCTTTCCAATATAGTGTATTTAAATAAATAAACTTTAATACCGACATTTCTGTATTATTTCTTTTAGAAATATCAATAGTTTGAGCTTCCTCAATGTTATTATCAAATTTATTTGTTACATAATTATAACGAAAAAGTAAATTTCCTTCTTCTTTTAATTCTTCTGATAATAACTTCATTGTACGATCTTTTTTATAAGTATATTTGATATTTTTATCTTGAATCAAAAATTCATACTCAAATTCAACTGTATCGTCAGTATAATCTCCATTTAAATAATAGACATATAATACATTATCTTTTACATAATCAGTTAGATGTGTAGTGATATCCATAATAGCTGCACCTAAGTTGCTTTTTCCTGAATTATTTGGACCATATATCATCATTTTATTAACTAAATGATTTTTAATCAAATGTTCATTAAACTCATACTCTTTCACTCTTGAAAAATCTAATGTTAACTTTTCTTTAAAATTTTTAAAATTTTTGACACTAAATTTCTTTATCATTTTCTCTCACCTACTATTAGTATACATCAAATGTATTTTTTTTACAACACTTAATGTATTTTTTTTACATCATAAACTATAATAAACATTTTTTTTCTTAATATTTCGACATCTATCAAGTTTAAGGTCACAAATTAAGCACTTAAACTTGATATTCAATTTTTTTACTACATAAATCTTAACTTTCATTAAAAACTTGATTCATTTTTGAAACTGCACTTGCCACACTATTCATATCTGGAATCATAACATAATCAACAAAATTTGTTAAATGAACACTTCCTTGTGAATCACTTCCAGTCACGGATTGTTGTTCATATTGCCAGTTAGGTCTCTCAATCGTATCTCGAACAAATTCAGTAACTAAATTTTTAGAAATATTTGTTGTATATAAATCACTAACAGACTCTAAGATATCAAAATAATGAACTAAATTACTTGCTTGAGTCATTTTATCTATAATATGAATCATAATTTGTTGACAATTCTTCTGTCTTTGTCTATCTCCTCCAGTGAATGCTTTTCTTTCTCTCGCAATGGTTAAAATTTCAATTCCAGAATAATTTCGACAACCTTCTGTGACATGTAACTTCTTTCCTTGAGTATCATCATAAGTTCCCATAACTAAGGCATGAGTGGTCGTAAAAGGGTTATCAGAGCAAAACTCTACTCCACCTAACGTATCCACAAGTCCAACTAAACTTTGAGTATTAATCTTAATATAATAATCAATATGAATACCATATAACTTTTCTAAAGATTGCATAGAAGTTTGAATTCCCCATACACCTGCATATCCAAGGATATCTTTTGCTCCATTCTTACCCGCTAATTCAATATAATAATCTCTTGGAGTACTGGTAAGTAAGATTTTATGAGTTTTTTTATTAATCGTAAGAATCAAATTAAAATCTGTATACATTTCTGTAAAATCAGTCCCACCAATATAAACATGAAAAGAATCAGCATCAGTATCAACAACACTAGTCTGTTCTTCCACAGTCACATCAAAACTATAAAGAATTTCATATAAATTAGAATGAAAATCTGTATCATATTCTAAGAAAAATAAATAGACTGATTTTTCAACAATCACAGCAGATACTTCTTCTTTTTTTAAAGCATCAAAAGATACTGTAAAGTCACTATATTTTATATTTTCGGTTTCTATCGTTTGACTTAATGTATCAAATACTTTATCAATATTTGGAATATAATCATAGTATCCCATTTTTTGTCCATTGATTTCTTGAATATCATGATATTTTTGATTTAATGTAATGACATAATAAGTATTCGTATGAATTCCTACTTCTGGTTCAAATAACTTATTGAATAATCCATTTGTTTTATCTGCAAAATAGATAATCAAAATACTAAGTATTACAAATAAAGTAGATAATACATACCCAATATAATGAACTTTTTTATTCTTATGTTTTAATAATAGACAATTTCCTACCCATAGTAAAAGTAATACTAAAAAAATACAAATCATATAAATAAGAGGAATAATATTTAATTTATTTAAAAACAAAAATAATAATAGAATAAATAGTAATGTAATACTAGAAAACACAAGAAATGGTATTCCAAATTTTTGCTTTATTTTCATAGGACTCAACTCCATCACTAGCATCTTGAGTATATCATGAATTACTATCTCGTTCAAGTTCACATTATTAAATTTCTAATCAAGAATGTTTCATACAAAGGATCAATTCTGTTTTTTAGATTATATCCTATTTTAGCACCACAAATTATTACAACGACTTTTTTCTAATAATATTTAAATAATATTTTAAATAAGATGATTTATTAAATATTATAAAGTTCAATAAATTAGGTATAATTAAACAAATAATTCCATTAAATAATAATGTATAGAATGAATTATTTAAGTGTACTGCAGAACACACAATAAATACAATAACAAAATTTAATAAAAAATATAAAAAATATTTAAATTGTTCCATAATATAACCAGTATATTTTCTTTTAAATAAAGGTTGATAAACATATTTAGGATAACTATACAAATGCAATACCAATGTACTAAGTATAGTTCCTATAAAAACTCCTATTAATCCAAAACATAATCCTAAAAAAATTGACGTAATTAAATTCACAGCAGATTCTATAAAAGGAACAAATCTATCTTCTACAAATATGCCAGCTGCACTTTTAAAAGCTGATGGTGCATTTCTCATCCCTTCAGAATAGAAATGAATAACCAATGTAAATAAAACGCTTGTTGTTAGCAAATATTCTTTTCCCAACCATAACGTAACAAAAGGTTCTATTAAAAAATATAATGAAATAGAACAAAAAGAAATAATCCAATAATTTAAAAATAATAACTTTTCGTAAATATCATATGACTTTGTTCGATTTTTTTCTACTAATAAGTTTCCAATACTAGCCACGATCGAATTAAAAACCTGTGAAAATAAAGATTGTATTGAATTAATAATCATATGATAATTAGAGTATAATCCGACTACAATTAAACCAAACAATTTTGAAATAATTAAATTATCTGTACCGGTTACTAAAAAAATAGCAATTTTATGCAAAAAAAGTGCTTTTACTTTTTTATTTATATCTTCTTTCAAATTTTTACTCATTGGTTCTAATTTAGCATTTTCAATATAAGTATACTGCTTTTTATAAAAAATGCTAATAAATAAGTTTTCAATAATTCTAGAAATTATTTTAATAATTAAATATATTATATAATTTTTTGTTAAAATTAAAAAAATAATTTGCCCCATATTCATGAGTAAAAGATATATCATATGAATTATATTAATAACATAATTTTTTTGAAAAGCATTAATTAAAGAAGATTTATACGCAATAACATAAGATAATAACACATCACCTAAAAACAACAAATAAAATATTGCTATTCCTTTAATCTCCGAATTATTAGTTAAATAAGGCAAAAAAGGAATGACACATATTCCTAATAATAACATTACGCACACTATAATTCTATATGTTTTTCTATAATAATTAAGTAATTGTTTTATTCTTTTTATATCATTTTTAGCAATTGGATCATACAAACAATAAATAATTGCTGTACCTATTCCAAGTTCGGTAATTGCCAACATTGATATAATATTATTAAATAAACTATTTAAGCCTAAAAATTCTGTTCCTAAAGTCATTATAAAAACCTTTTGTGCAAAAAAGCCAAGTAATATTTTTATAATATTTACTATCATTGCAGAAAAAGCATTTTTTTTAGAATAAGCAATTCTCATATTCATTTCACCTCAATTATTTTTCTTAGTATTTTTTTAATATTTTGTTTTATAAAATGTTTTTTCATAACTATTTGGCAGCTTTTATTATAATCTTTTGTTTTAGTATAAACTTTTCTAAATTTTAATCTTTCGTTTGTTAGTTTTATTGATGTATGTAAAGGTCCGTTATCAAATATTACATCATTTACACTAGCTTCTTCAATATCGATTTCATTTATAATAAGTTGAATTAACTTATGCCCTTTTTCTGTAATTTCTAATATCACAGATACTCCATTATCTTCTTTTAGTTTTGAATGTTCATCTAATTTTCCAAAATCACCTAATGTCAAATCAGAACATCTTTTAGAAGTTTTAAAATTACACTCATAGCAAGATGGTCGGAAAAAATAGCCACTCATAAAACCATAATAATATGGATTCATATCTCGTTCCTGCCTATAAACAATTTGATTTTGTTTATCATATATTCTAAAAGATGTACTCTCTCCTCTAAAGTGTATGGCACCTAATTCATTTAAACTTATATGATTTTTAATTTCTTCAAATAATAAATGTTGAGATGGAACTCCATGACAAATAAGATCTATTAAATATAAATTTTTGTAATCCTTCTTCAAAAAGTTTTTGATACCAGCAACTTGACAAGGTGTACCAATAAATAAAACGGTTTTATTTTCTTCCAAATCCTTTTTTAATTGTCTCATTAAAAAACCAATATGACTTTGAACATATTTTGAACCTTTTATTTTTTCTAAATTCTCAACTGTAGTTATCCTCTCAAAAGCAATTTGTTGATTTTTAAAATTTGTAGTCGCATACACTACTCCATTGTCTAAATTAAGTTGATTATTTTTTTGTTGTAAAATTTTCTTTGAAATTAAATATGCAATTCCACCAGAAGATGATGTTTTATGAATCAATAAATCCTTACTATATGCAGCATAAGCTTTTTTTATTATATGCATAGAAGCATTGTTAATTTCGGGACAAGTCTTCTTACATAAACCACATTTAATACATTTTTGCTCATCAATTTTTGGATATACATGACCTAAATCTTTCAGATTTTTTTCCATTGAAATCGCATTTTTAGGACATATATTCATACATGCACTACAACCAGTACACTTTTCATAATTACACACATATTTCATAAAACACCTTTTTCTTTCAATTTAAAAATCATTCTTTTTTGTTTAAAGCATCTAACACAAATTTTTGTGATATTTTCCTATATTTATTTAAACTTTCATTAACAGAAGCATAATCAATATTTTCAGAAATCATTTTGCTTTTATAATCTTCTTCTTTAAGAATAACCCGATTTTCTATCTGAAGCATTTTTAATAAATTTAACACTCTCGAATTATTTTTTATATTCTGGATAGCCAAAAATTTTTTTTCAAAAATAATAGAAAAGACAACCCCATGAAACGAAGTAGTTATAACATATTCAGCATTTTTTAAATAATTCAAAAAACAAAAAGGATCCTCTGAAAAAATAGATTTTAATGGCCTATCATAATTATTCTTTTTTTCACAGTAGACCACTTTTAATCCAGTTTCTTCTGATACTAAATTTACTATTTTTTGGCATAAATCATTTTTTTCGCCTACTATATAAGACAAAATATATTTTTCAGAAATTAAGGGATATGTTGAAATTTTATCACACCAAAAATTATTGCTTAAAAGCATCGTTGGATCTAAGACCACGTCAATTTTTTTACCTGTTAATTTCTCTAATAAATTTTTATTATCCTTCTCTCTTATAGAAATTTTATTTATAATTTGTAACTTATCCCTAAAGCAATTATAATATTCTTTATCTATTTTTCCTAATCCAGTGCTAGCAGCATAGGAAATTCGATATGTTTTACTACTACCAAAATTTAATGTATAAATATCCGACAGTCCACATGTAATTTCTGGGTTCCATATTTGATCACTCCCAGCTATATAAAAATCATATTTAGGAAAATTTTGTTTTAAGTCACTCTCCGTTTTAAACAAAGGGGATAGATGATAATATTTTTTAAAAAAAGTTTCATAATTTTTTTTGCGAATAATATATTGATCCAATTTGTACATTGAAAGAGCTTTCAATATATTTTTAAAAACTTTCTTTAAATTTTTAGAATGCCAGTTCAAAAACTTATAATCATTCTCAATAATTTTATTTCGATAATTAATAATATAGCAATCATATCCATGATTCAAAAGAAATGTTTGTAGTGCATAAACTTGAAGAACTGCTCCATAATTGTAGGCATGATGCACCGTTATAATTCCTATGCTATTCATTATATACCTACTCTTGCAATAATAGATTGCTCATAATTCTCATCTTTTATTTCACCTTGTACTTTACTACAACTTGCTGATTCATTTGTATATTTTCCTTCTATATTAATTGGTTCCTTAGCTTCTCTTAAAAACCATTCATATTCTAAATCAACATGTCCCAAATCTAATGCCTGATATCCTAATTTACTTAAATCATATGCTAAAACAGTAGCTGTCGAACCTAACGCAAGAATAAATAACACATCTTTTGATAATTTTTTAGCTTCTTTTAAAATATCATCATATACAGAAAAAGCTTCTTTAGCTGGTGCCAAAATCCTCCTTACACTTTTCGCGTTATTAAATAAATCATTACCAACTCCAAGTTTACTAAACTCACCTTCAATAAAAACAATATCTTTTTGATCCCATAATTTTTTAATGTATTTAAACTTTTTAGAAGCCTCTTGCTTATTTTGAGTTCTTAAATAAATTCTACTAAAACTTGAATTAATATATATTGTATTTGGATTTAAATATGGATAAATACGATCGAAATATGTAGAAATAAACCATGCAAAAAACATTTTTGCATCTAAAGTATATGTATTATAATCTTTCAATACATACCATATTCCAATTTTGATATTATTCTCCTCAGATCCTATAATCTCTTGTAAACGTTTTGAAAGCTCTAAATTAGGTTTTTGATAATCACCAGGATCTTCTCCCAACATGACTCTAAATTCACTATCTCCAAACCTTGCTATCGATTTTTTTTCTTTTACTATTTCATCAATAATTTTATAAAAATCTTTTTCGATAGTAATATTTTCCATATTTTTCATTTTTTTATGAGCAACAAAATTTCGATATCTATATAGCATATATTTAGCAGGCCAAAGTATCTTTGAATTTTTATTAATTTTCATGTTTTAAATTCCTTTCTATTTTTTATATAGACTAAAAAACCATATACATTAGGAAAGTGTATCATTAATTTTACACGCAAATTTTTCTCCCCATTACCCATTTCATTATAAATTTTATCAATTTCTTTGTCAAGTAAATGAACAGTGCTATTTGAAAAATTTAATTTTTTTATGGCTATATATCTATAATATACTAGTAAATGTAAATATAATCTTCTATTTTTGGTCAATAAAAATAATTCTTTGTTTTTTAAAAAGTCTACTCTTTGAGAAATTGCCTTTAAATAATCAAAATTACGAATTGAAAAACTGGATCGCATGATACTTCCAACCCTTACTCTGTAATAATGTAACCATTCATGTGTATATACTACCTTTTTAGCAGAATAAATTAATTGATAAATTATTGCTTCATCTTCATATAAAAGACCCTTATTAAATTTATATTTTGTAAAAATATCTTTTTTGTATAATTTATTCCAAACAACAATACCAATACCACCTTCAGTTGGCTTTCTAATTCGACTACAAGCTTCCACATTATTAAAAATATCAATTTTTTCATTTAATTTATCTATGTTACTTAGTTCATCTTCTACTTTAAAATCATATACATTGCAACAAGCAATATCTGCATCATATCTTTTTAAATAAGACAACAACTTTTCAATGCATTGAGTATTTAATATATCGTCGGAATCAACAAAATATACATAATTACCAGTACATACTCTCAAGCCTTGATTTCTTGCTTCAGCAAGTCCCATATTTACTTGATGAATAACAACTATTCTTTTATCTTTTTTTTCCCAAATATCACATATTTTTCCACAATTATCAGGAGAACCATCATCTATTAAAATAATTTCAAGATTTTGATACGTTTGATTTATTACAGAATCTAAGCATTTTTCTAAGTACTTTTCAACTTTATATACAGGTATTATAACAGATACTTTATCCATATTTTATAAACAATCCTTTCCTATTCCTTCCGTATATACTGCCGTAGTTTTCCATATAGTGTCGGAAGCGTAGATATAAATAAAATTTCAATCTTCTTTTTTAAAGATATATCCATAGCAAATAATTCTTTTCTATATTTTTTTGATCTTCTTATTTCTTCATGTAAAACATTCAAGTCTATCTTATTTTGTTTCAATGAATACACATAAGTATATGTAATTTTTATATATCTTTCTTTTAAATCAATTACATTTGTAGGTGATACATTTTCATAAAGAGAAAAAAGTTGTTCTAAAGCCTCATATACTTTTAATTTTTTTAAATCAAATTTTTTTTCATTAATTATACTATCTTCTCTAATAAAATAGTTATACATGGGTGTATTATTATAAAAAATATTGTTTTTACAAAAAGTTAAATATTTACAAGAAAAAAGTAAATCCTCAAGCATTGTAACATTACTATCAAAATATAAGTTATTTTTTTGAATAATATCCATTTTATATAGCTTATTCCAAACATATCCACAAAAAAAATTTTTTTTCAAAATTTTATCAAAAATTTCAGTTTTATCATAAACTTTTGTTTCCAAGTTCATTTTTACACTTTTTTTATTTTTTTTATCAATAAAATAATTACAAATTGATAAATCACAACTATTACTTTTTATACCTTTCACTAATTCTTCAATAATATTTTTTTCCAAATAATCATCAGGATCAAAAAAATATACATATTTTCCTTTTGCCTTTTTTAAGCCACTATTTCTAGCAATACATAATCCCTGATTTTTTTGATGAATAACTTGAATTCTTTGATCTTGCAATGCATAAGCATCACATATTTTACCACAATTATCAGGAGACCCATCATCTATCAAAATAACTTCAATTTTTTCGTATGTCTGTTCTAATACAGAATCTATACCCCTTGCTAGGTACTTTTCAACTCCATAAATAGGAACTATTATTGATACTAACTTTTCCATAAAACCTACCTTACTCTTTCTCTTATTTTAACATAAAATGGAGTTAGAAATAAATGAATTTTTATTCCAAAAATATACATAATAAATATTTCTATTTTTATTGTTTTAGAAACATAGTTATTAGATAGTATTTTTTTTAAGTTTTCTTTAGTGCAACACTTCTTTAAATATTGGTATGCTACATCTTTTGTAGATTTGGTAGCTATGATACTAATAGAATGTATACTTCTACATATCATTTCTAAATTAAAAAATTCAAATTCTTTAGGATATTTTTTAGTCAAAAAATCAATATCGGCTTTTGCAATTTTTTGCTCAATTTCATTAAATTGCAATAAACGTGGAGATATTTGATGCATCGCTGAACTAGATTGCTGAGTATAATGATATAAATAGTCATTTAAAAATGAAATTATTGGTTTTTTCAAAAATAAATTTAAACAAAATAAGATATCTTCTCCAATTGCTAAATCTGTATTAAAACGCAAATTTTCAATAAAACTACGTTTGTATACTTTATCCCATATTGCTGGAGATATTTTATCTAATAAAAAATCATGTAATGAATCATTTGATACTTTTTCATAATGATATTTCGAAGAAACAACTTTTGAAAAATTATCAAATATTTCATTAAAATTACATATACAGACATCACTTCTTTCATGCTCCATAATTTTAACCATTTTAACATAAATATCATTTTCAATACAATCATCTATATCAAAAAAAGTAATATATCTCCCTGTAGCACTTTGAATGCCTAAATTTCTTGCATTACTTACCCCTTTATTTTCATTTAAATTAATTAAAGTAATTTGATTTTCATATTTCTTTAATATTTCTAATGAATGATCTGAAGAACAATCATTTATCACAATAATTTCTTTATCTATATTCATATGAATTACTTTTTGCAATGAAGATTCTATGTATTTTTCACCATTATAAACTGGGATAATTATACTTAGTTTTTTCATATAATTCACCTCTTAATTTCATCTCTATTATCAGTCCATATTGTCTGATAAGGAACCACTCCATGCCCACCTTTATAAAAAATACTATATACATTCAACAGACAAAAATATACAATAACCCCATAAGTTAAAATATGACTTAAATAAAATTTAAAAGATTTTTTATTCCAATTTATTCTATAAACTAATTTTTCTTTTTGAAATAACTCAATTAAATATGGAATCGAAATTATCATATAAAATTCATAATATAACGATAATCGATAAAAGATATTGATCCCATAAAAAGCATTTGACATCAATATATACATAAACATATATGAAAATAAAATGTTATAAAAATAACTATCTTTTCTTTTTTTTGAACAATAATACATTATTAATAATAAAATATTTGGAACAATAAGCTTAAAAACTGCTAATATATTTCTTTCGTATAAAAAAGGAGAATCTAAATAGCCTATATATTTTTGTGGCAAAATAAATGCAAATAATTTAATTACATTTCTAGCATCAACAAAAATAAGTATCAAAGAAAGTAAGTAACCAATAATAAATAAAATTCGACATTTATCCTTTTTCCATAAATAAAGCACTATAAAAACTAGCAAATTAATAACAGAACTCATATGAAATAACATTGCTAGAAAATTACCTAAAATATATTTTAAATATTTTTTTTCTTTTAAATATTCAAAAGAAAAAGTTAATATTGCAATAGCCATATATTGTCTTACTAAATTCATAGTTGCGTAATAAGTAGTAGTTCCTATAAAAAGAAAAATGCCAAGAAACCAATATTTTTCGTCTATATTCTTTTGAATAAATCTAAAAAATAATGGTATAGTAAAGAAAGAACAAATAGCCATTAAAAGCACAATATTCGCATTTATTAATATGATAAATCTATTTAATAGTAAAAATAAAAATTCATAATCAAATCTATAACCTATTTTTAACCAATTCAAAACAGTACCATATGTATTCAAATAATCTGTGCCTACATTGTATCGAATTGCCGAAATAATTGTAAACAACACCGCTAAAGTCCAAAAAATAATTTTTTTATATTTACGATCTGTTTTGTTTTTAAAAAAATAAAAATGAAAAAGTAATGGAATAATTAATAAGAATATATATATTATCATTTTTACTTCCTACCTTTCAAACACACTTAATAGCTTTTATATTTAAAAGCTTTTGTCATATTTTTCACCTAAAAATTTTGCTTTTAAAAAACTTTTCCCTTTCTTCCACCAATTTACTTTTTGCATATTCATAAATCCTACCTCTTTATAATTTATATGATTTGTATTTAAATAGACATCCAAAAGTAACTCAGAAATTCTCCCAAAAAATCTAGCATGAAAACTATCATATTTATTATAATCTATTTTCTTTTCTAATTCAAATAAAATATCAAATAACCAAGTACAATAGTCATTTAATATACCTTTTTTCATAATAAACATGTTAAACATATGCGCGCTGGTTCTTTTTTGTAATTTATCGAATTCACATAAATACTTAGGATATTTTGTCTCAATAATCTTTCTAGTTTCATCTAAAGGTTCAATATACATAGTATGTTTATAATGATTATATAAGTTTTCTATGTAATACTTTCTTATCGTAGGTACAATAACATCTGTATTCTCTAATAATTGACTTACTTCTTCATATGTTATAACATGATTAAATTTTTCTTCTTCAGTTTTATATTTTTTTTTACTTAATGTAAAATACCTCCTATAATGACATAAGCCAATATAGTCTGCATTTAAATTTTTCCAAGCCCAATAAAGACCAGTCAATTCACAAAAATAAGGATTCTTTTTTGAAATATTATTCCCTTTATTATCTTTTTGATAGCCTAAATCTTCTTTACCCTCTGCTCCAACATGTAATGGTAAATACAAGCTATCATTAGGCATTTGATATTTTTTATGTGTTGCTATAATAACTTTCACATTTTTCATACTTCACCTACTCAATAGTCAAATTTTGATTATTCGATTGAAGTTGAACGAAAGTATTGCCGTCACTTAACTTAACTTCACTTCCATCTAAATAAGTATAAATAGTTTTATCTGTTCTACTCATTTTACTCCATTTTATTGGTACAGCATAACCATTCGTAATGAAATATCCATTTCCACTTCCTACAGTTTCTAAATCCCAATAATAGTTATCACTTGCCATTTTTGTATTTATCTTTTGAACAATGATATTTTTTGTTGTAAATTGTAATTTTGTTTCATGGTCGATATTTGCATCTCCATTCACAAATCTTTTATAAACTTTATTCGCCTCATCATATTCATAAGTAGTATTTAAACTTCCACTTGAAGGTATATAAACTTTATTAGCTACTTGACTTTGTTCTTTTTCACTTAAGTTTACATCATTTGTTTCATAATTTAACACTAATCCTTTTTCTGTCGTACTAGCAAAACTACGTTCATTTGCAAATTGCCTTATATTATCAATACTTGTATAAGCAGTATGCTCACTTGCTAAATTTTCAGGATTATTTCTCCAAAATGGTTTAGCATGTACAATTCCATTAATATAGTTTATTCCAGTCGTTTTGCAATCATTTTCTGCATAATGACTCCATCCATAAGCCACAAAAATAGCATCTTGTTCAAAAGCATAATCTAAGAAATTATGTCTAGCACTTCGAATCGTTCCAATTGCTAAATCATTAATATCTTTATAAAACGCAAGAAGTCTTGTTACCCCACCTTCTACAGGAATTTCATACACCATATAAGCTTGTTGAAGACCTGTTTGCACTTTAACTGCCACTGGTGAATTATTAATAACGATTGCATATGGTCTAGTCTTAGAATTTACATCAATAATATCAACTGTTTCTACAATTGGATTCTGATTTTCTTGACTATTGTTTTCAACGACTGGTTGTTCTTCCTTTTTTCCACATCCAGATAAACATAATAACACGCAAAAAAGTGAAAATATTTTTTTCACATCGCACCATCTCCTTTAAACACAGCTTTAATTGTATGTAATAATATTTTCAAATCCATACGAAAAGAATTCATATTAGAGTATTCCTGCTCTAATTCTAATCTTTTTTTAAAAGAAACATCATTTCTTCCACTTACTTGCCATAAACCTGTAATACCAGGCTTTGTTTTAATGATATCATGATAATATTTTCCCATAGCTTCTTTTTCTCTTGGTAAATATGGTCTATTACCAATCAAACTCATATTTCCTAAAAAAACATTAATAAATTGCGGAAATTCATCTAAAGAATATCTTCTAACAAATTTTCCAAATTTTGTAATTCGAGGGTCATTTTTTAATTTTCTATTTTCTTCATATTCTTTTTTCAATTTAGAATCTTTTTCTAATATTTCAAATAAAACCTCATCCGCATTTGGAATCATAGTTCTAAATTTGTAGAAACTAAATAGTTTACCATTTTTCCCAATTCTATCCTGTGTAAAAAATATAGAACGAAAATCACCAGTACATACATACCCAATCTTTACAAAAATGGCTATAGGTAAAAGAAGTATTATACCCACTATTCCACATATAATGTCAAATACTCTTTTGATTGCAAAATATAACGTTCTCTTTATCTGATGCACTTTACTAAGTTCCATTGTCGTATCTCTACTTTCCATATAAAATATTCACCCCATATACATCTTTAGGTCTGCTAACATTTTAGCATTTATTCAATATGACTTCAACCCCAAATTTCATAGTTTACAAATTTACAGTTACTACTCAGCCATAAATAACAGATAAGATAAATTTTCTGTTATTTTTTGTGTACAGAAAAAACTAGGCAAACAA
>CANQNA010000017.1 GCA_947625005.1 uncultured Bacilli bacterium | reverse complement strand
GAGTATCATATACTAGTTCTTTACCTTTAATTTTAGCTTCTATATAAGGAGGTAATTTCTTTGTTTGTACATATATAGCTGTTTCTTCTGTTGCAAATATTACAAAATCTTCTTTACCATATATCCATCCAGGATTACCTCTCACATTTAAAACCTCAATCCAATGTATAGTTCCATCTAAAAGACCTGTTGATCTTCTAGCTCTTTTTAATGCTTTGATGTCATAACTAACCCAAGGACTATTAGAATCTTTTCTCCACCAAAAGTCTATATGATTAAACATATCTTCTTTTATTGAAGCTTTTTTTACTTCTCCTTTAAAATAGTCTTGATGAATTTTCATCATAACATCTTCCCATTCTTTACCATATTTCCATGCTTGTTGCCTTGTTACCATTTCTACCCTTCATATCTCCACTCAATAAGGTAACTAAAATAAGATTATGTGGCATTAAACATCAGTTTTCTAAATATTCTTCTATTATAACTTTTCCAGGAATCACTTTTAAAACTTTTATTTTTATAGTTTTATTTGTACCCCAATCAAAATCTTCTTCTAAAACTTCAAAAATTTCATTTTCAAGATAATAGCAACAGTCACTTCCTATTATAGAAAAACTACTACCATCCCAATTTATAGGGGTTATAAATTTTGTTTTATCAGGCCTTTCACATATACAAATAAAAGTACATTCTCCTAGATTGTTAAAATCTAATTCTTTAAATTGTTCATAAGTCATAATAATTCATCTTCAAATTCTTTTATAATAGAATTTAATAAATAAATAGTTTTGGGAATAAAACCATATTGATAGTTTAAGAATTTTAATAAACCTTCTTTATCAAAATTTTGTGCAATTCCTGGTAAAAACAAACAATTACTGTAAGTTTTTTCAACAACTAAATAAGGCCCTATTCCAGTAGCACAGACTCTTCCTTTAAAAAGAAATAAAATACTTTCTCTACCCACACTAGGAAAATCTTTCTTTAAGAATTCTTCTACAGTCATTTATAAATAATTTTGAAGTTTTTTAAAGAATATAGTTGAACATTTTTAGTTTTAGGATTTTGAATACTAATATAATGAAAACATTTTAATTCTGCTTTCTTTATATTATGAAGATGTTCTTTATGAATTTGTTCTACAGTGGAAATATAAGTTTTCTTTCCATTATCTATTTTTATGGGTTTTATATCTTGAATATATCTAAAACCTTCAGTCACATCTTGACCCATTTTAAAATTTTTATATTTGTTTGTGAGACAAATTACTTTAATTTTCTTTTTCATATTAACTTTCTTTTATTTCATACAATATTTCATACATTCTATCAAAATTACTACTGTTAACCCAACATTTAGAATCATCATTTATCCAATAAATTTGGGCAGTATTAGATTTTGAAAATAATGTAACAACTTTTTTTAAAACAATAATTTCTAATTGTTCCCCAGTAGTTTTTCTTTCTACTATGTAGTGTTTACCTTCTAATAAATCTTTTAATCCAAACATATTTTTACATAAATAATGGGTTCTTCTGTAGAAATATTATTCTCTTCAAGTAACTCACTAAAATTAATAGGAGTAATTTTTGAATATTTTAAAAATCTAGAAATAAATATTCCTTCAAACAATTTAAAATCCTTATTTTCTGTACAATGAAAATAATTTTGTATTATCCTTTCTCTATAAGAATTAGGTGTGACACTAGTTATTAAGTGCCTTCCTCCTTTTAAATGCTCTAAAATTGAAGCTTCTACTGGAAATTTATTATAAGCTTCATAATCAACTTTACTATCTAAAATCTCAATATGTTTTGTGTTTATATGTAATACAAGTCTTTTTATTGGTTTTTGAGATTTGAGATTTTTATAATAGTAAAATTTTTCCATACTTGTTCTATTTTTTGAGACAATATAAAAATCTAAAATTTTTAATAGGCTGGGACAAATGCTACCTACATATGTTTTTTGGTTGTTCTCTATAAATAGTTTTGGAGGATTTACTCTTAATTTCAGTTTTTTATATACCATAAAAGGTTGACCTGTTGCAGATGTTAAAAATTGTTTGTGGAATATTAAGTCTTCTAAATGCTTTTTATTTACTAAATAAAATTCAAAACTTTTCATGATAATCTAATTACATTAGTACCTAGTTCTTCCAAAATAGCTTTTAAGTTGATGTCTCTAACACTTTCAGAATAATATCTCATTACTATTGCTTCATTTAAAGTTAATAAATAATCTGTGAAACTATAATTAATTTCTAGAGTTAACATTGGAAAAATCTTACATGGTCCTTTAAATAAAAACCAAGTTTTACTATTTACCAGTTTAATTTTATTAATTTTAGTTTCAAAAAGAAGATCACTTTTAACCTCATGTGGTAGAATATTTCTCAAAGGTTCAGTTTCAAAACAAATTGGCACTGTTAAAAGATAATAGTCTTTAGATATTTGATAAAGATAAGATAGAGGATATGTTATATCTTGATAAAAAATATTAGTAAGAACTTCTTTTTTTTGTATTGTAATGCAAATATGATTGTATAAAAAAGTCTTCAAATTTAGTATTAAAAACATTCTTATTCTTTTTTTCAGGGTTAAAGAATTCTTTAAGATTTAAAACATACAGTGCTAACATTTCATGAAATTATAATAACTAAAGGATCTATTTCTTTCTCTTCAAGAGTTTCTTCTATTCTACTTTGTACATAACTAGTTATGTTAGTATAATAAGAAAAATAATCTCTTTTAAGTTTTTCTCCAAGTTTACTTTCAAGATGAATTTGTTTATATTGAGCCAAATCAAAAATATCTAAGGAATGGTCATCATATTCACCTCTTCTTTCAACTCTAAAAATAGTGAACCTTCCCTCTTTATCTTGAATATAACTGTTTAAACTAGACTTTAGAACTTCATATTCTTTTAAATATAAAATATCTTTTACTGGAAATTTTGGAAAAATAATAGGGAACCTAAAAGTTGAATCATCACCAAATCCTAAATATTTTTTAGAAAAAGATACTAAAGGTTTTGAATATATAATATACTGTTTAGACAGTTCACTATATCTCTGCATATAGAAATAGTCTGTATTTCTTCTAATAAGATTACCATTCCAAATCATAAATTGATAGAGAGGAAAATATATCCAATCATTAGCTCCTATCCTTTCCTCTCTATGATCTAGTTTTAGCAATTTATCTTTATTAAATAATATTATCATAATACTGTTTATTTTTAAGTCTTCTTTTAATTTCTTCTGTAGAAACTTCTACAAAACCATAATCTTCTTTTTTATCTTCAATAATAGAAGCTTCTTTCCATCCTAAACAATAGTTAAAACCTGGTTTTGGTTTACTAAAATCCATCATTTTTAAATAATCTTTTTCTTTCATAATAAATAATTTAAAGTTTTTTCTTTTTAAATTTGCCACATTTTTTACATTTAAATAGATATTCATAATGATCAGGAATAATATCACTAAACTCATTAAACACTCTTATCTTTTTGATCTCTTCCCAATCATGTTTGCAACACCATTTTTCTCTTATTCCTTGTGGTAATAATTAGCTACAGTGCATTTAATCATAACTATTTTCTAAAGTTAATACTCCTTCATAAGGTGTTGCACATACTTGTAAACTTTCTTTTTCAGTAAGTTCAACATAAGTTTGTTGTGTGAAATTAATAACTGTTACTGTGTTGAAGGATGCAGATGTGATCATAAGAATATCTCCTTTTGCAAAATTAGCATTTGTTGATTGAGATGTTAATAATACAAATGAACAAATATCATTTAAAGACTTAGGTTTTTCTTTGACACCATTTATTTTTAACATATTATTCCTCCCATTCTATTTTAATAGTGTCTATACAATTATCTATAGTATTTCTATTTCTAAATGCTACATCTTTAGATGGATAAGTTATTACACTAGTTTCAAGGGTTCCATTATGTTTTTTGTATAAGTTTATCCATCCTTCCTTCTTTTGTGTTTTCATAAATAAATCATATGGAGATGAACCTTGAGAGTCTGCTTTACCATCAATTAAATGTGTATTTATATATTCCTTACTATTATGTAAATGCAATGCAACAATGGGATATGTAGGTGTTTCTTTATCTTGTCTGTTATAACAAATTATTCTTACATCATTGTTCATTTCATCACATACAAGTTTACCTGCTTTTGCTTTTTCTAAATTAAAAGTTTTCATAGCTTATTGATTTTTAAATTCAATAATAGTATCTGTTTTTATTAGTATAGAATCTCTATAAGTATATTCATACTTTACTTCTAGATTACCCCTTAGATATTCCAAATGAGATTTTTCTTTTGGAGTAACTAACACTATTGACCACCCAAAAGCTATTATAGTAAATAAGATAGAGCCAACCATAACTTTTCTAATAGAATCTTTGTTAGCTTTACCTAGAGAGTAAGTTGCTATCAAACCTAATATTCCAAATACTATAAAAAATATTGCTGTATAAATCATTTTAAAAAATATGAGATTAATAATATTAAGATACTTGAAATGTTTTTAATTCCAAGTATCTATATGAAAAAATCTATTCTTCTTTATCTTTTTCTTCTTTAAATGCTTCAAATAAAGATCCAAGATCAAGATCATTTTCCCCTCCCATTAAGCTTGACATCATCTTAAATTGGAAGTAAGTGGACATCATATCTTGTCCTTGCATTCCTCCTCCAAGCATTTGCATCATCATTAAACTCTCCATACCTTTTCCTTCCATCTTGTCAAAGAGATTAAACATACAACTAACTTTAGTAAAGAAAATTATATTAAATAGATTGGTTTCTTTCTGTTTATTTGTTTGAACTCCAGTAAGAGGATTAATGAGTTTCATAGTTTTAGATGCCCAACCATCAAAGATTCTGTATTCTCCATTAATAAGAAGAATATCTCCTTCTTTTAATTTAGCTTTAGAAATAGGCATTTTAAAGAATATACCAGGCATAGCAAGACCAGCCATGTCAATAAGTTCTTTGTTCTTTGAGTCCCAAGCTTTATAGGTTTGAGTTTCTGGATTAAAGAAACAAATTCCTTTAGGAGAAATTGCAATAGATTGATCATTGATTGCTCCATATTCCATATTCATACCTTGGAATATATTGTTCATGTTTCCAAACATGTTTCCAAAGATATTATTAGGAGTTTTTGTACATTGGTTCTTTTCTTGATTTGTAGTCATAACTGTATTGTTTATAAGGTTTGATGAATTAATTTTTTCTCTATGAGATGTTATTACTTTTATAACTTCATCTCTTTCTCTTGAGGTAAAAGTAGGAATAGCTGAAAAATTCCCTAATATGGAGAGTTTATAAGCAAGTAGGTTAATAATTTCATTTCTATCTTCTATATCTTCAAATTTAAATTTATAAATGTTAGAGCCTATATCTTTAACCTTAACATTTTGCATATATCTCTCTACAGGAAAGTTTAATATTTTAATTGGTAAGTAAATTGCACATGAATCATACTGACATATGTGATTAAGTAGTGAGCTATAACTACTTGGAATATCAAATTTTTTACATATTATTTTATCTAAAGCAATATCAAGATTGAATACATCTGTAGAACTTTGAAAACTACTTTGATCAATAAAATGAATATTTGAATTATAGAGATGTATTAATCTTATAAAAGCTTCACAACTTATAGGAAGTCCTACATCTTTTATAAGATTATACCAGTTATCAAAATTTAAATCTGAGAAAAATCCATATTTACCTTTATCAGTCTCTAATTTTAATACATGGCATTTATCTCCAACTTGGTAATAAAATTTATTGTTTATGTACATAGTCTATTTCCTTCTTTATCTAGTCTTCCCATTTTATCTAAATATAGTTCTTTATTGTTGATTCTATTGTTGTAAATACAAATTTTTTTTAGATTTTCATCATCAATCAATTTAACTTTACAACTACCAAAACAAGGACTATAATATAGACTTTTATAAGAAGGATTAGTTTCTTTTAATATTTCATATATTGTTTTAGTCATAAGCCAGAACTTATTGAAAATTTAGTGTTTTCAGATAAATTATCTGCTAGGAAATTAAAATCTTCAAGAGGAACTATATATTCATAAAGATTTGCTTCATTTTTTGAATTATAACATCTTATCTTTAATCTTAGCTACTGAAAAAGCTTTCTTAGAATTAGGTATATCTGGTAATTTACATTTAGATAATATAGATTTTAAAATAGATCTTTGTTTTGTAGATGTTTTGGGAAAAGTGGGATATAACTTTATAAAAGTAAATTCCCACCTTGTTATCTTTTTAGATTCATATAATCTATATAATTCATATAGAGTAGGTAATCTATTGGTTGACATATTCTGTTTCTAGAATTAGTTTGTCTATTACTGTATAATAAGTAGTGTCAAAACATACTTCATCTCCAATAGATGCTGCTAATCTTTCATCTCCATCTCCTTTTTTAAATAAGATAGTTAATCCTGGATTAGGACACCATAGAATTCTTCCAATTCCATAATCATTTGCACAACTTAATCTATTTTTAATAATAAAATATGGATATTTAGGAACTTTTGGATATTGTTCTATTGTTACTCTCATAATTTATAATTTTTTGTTGGGTTTTAAAAATTATGTAGAGGTTGTGGATAAATTAGGATTATTATTTCCTAGATGTTAAAGAAGAATAAGAAAAAATGGAATAGTCATATTTCAGACTATTCCTTGGTTAGAGATGTGAGATTAAGCATTATCTTGCTCAATATCTTCTTCATGTATTTCTTGAGCTACAAAGTCATCTTCATCTACCATTTCAGTGGTCTCAACTAAGAGATCTTCATAGTTAGGATCATTCTCATTCATACAGAAATATAAGTTTCTGTAAATGGGTAATCCTTGATGTAAATGAATCTTTGCAGGTGTTCCCTTCTCTTCATTTGCAGGTGTCATTTTAGGTTGTTGAACTTTATCTTCAGTTTTCCAAAATGGTTCACCTACTTGCTCTCTCACTGAGATTCTACAATTAGGCCATACTGTTGCAAGATTTGTACCAACTTTGAGATCAAACATTTCCATGATCTCTTTGTCAATGGTCATTCTAATGATTCTGTTTTGCTTAAATAAAGCTGCTCCTCTACTAATGATAGCTTTACTCTCAATTCTAATTCTTACAAATTCTGGATTGTTACTTTCACCAAAATCTAATCCATTTTCTTCATCAAAGGGCACAATAATAACCCCAGCTTTCTTCTTTGACATAATTTTTAAATTTAAATAGGTTAATAATATATAAGAGATAATAAGTTTTAAGGTAAAATGTGGTATTTTAAACTTAAAATTAAGAACTTATACCACAAGAAGTTTTTTGAGATTTGAATAAACCAATATAAAAATGACAAAAACAGAGAATAAGGTTTTAGCTATCTTTATTCTAAGATTGAATAGGTGAGAAGTTTGGAGGATTGAGAGAGACAAAGATGCTCAATATGTAATCTAACTCTTTCTTTCTCAGGTAAATTAGCCCAATGTTTAGCTTTAAATCCTTGTAAAGGAGATTCTAAAGCATTAACAATAAAACTATAAGGTAAAACAGTATGTTTAGCAGCTTTACCATATACAGGTTCTTCATATATTACTTCACTAGTAATATATTGTTTTTTCCCATTCTTATCAAGAATAGGTTTAATCTTACCAGTTTTTTTATCTCTAAAAGATTTAAGTAGAGATATAGTTTTAGTTTTAATATCCTTCCTTAGAAGAACACTCCCCTCTAATTCCATAGTCAGGGAGATTTGAGAATTTTCTTTAATCATAAAATTACTATACTAATGATCTAAATCATGATCACCAAATATTGGTAGAAGATGTCTGTATTTTATTTAAATATAATATTATAATGGGTACCTGTCTAATTCTATATATAAGATAAAATTAGACCTGTACCTTGTTGCACATAGTTTACTATATTATATACATCTAAGTGTAACTTAATACATCCTTTTCAAGGATTTCTAAGTGCAACAATATATAAGCTCCTGAGACATTCATGTTGAAGGAGCCAAAAACTATTCTAGTTCTTTCAAACTATCCTCAAATATTTCACTATAAGCCTCAGCAATAAACTTACATCCAAAATTAATATTCTCCAATATCTTAATTTTACTTTGATCTTTTAAGATAGTATTATCTTTAATGCTAGTATGTATTTCTTCTAATCTCTGCATCATAACCATTAATTCATTAGATATATGATATAATTTAATAGTTTGGTTAATCCTATCCATATATGTAGTGTATTTTATATGTAATGATTTAATATATGTCTAATTCTTTATATGTCTTTACAAGCTATATAAAATAACTTTTATATGTGTTTGTTATTACATATAAAACAGTCATTATATATAAGGTAAAAACATATATTGAAAAATAAATTTAAAGGTTAGTCCCAGATGTTTTTTATAGTATTATTATATAACAATAAAATAAATTATCTGGGACTTGCTTTTCTTTAATAGCTCCAGTAAATTGTTTGGATGTGAAGTTAAATCTAGAAAATTTCTCTTCATCAGAAAATAATAGCTTTATTCTTTCTATGCTATCATTCAATGATTGTGTATAAGCTCTGTTTAGTTTCATGATAAATAAAATTTAAAGTTAATAAATATAATTAAGTCACCAATGTTTGAATGATGATGTCTGTTTTTTATTATTATATTATATATTATATATATATTATATATATTATATATTATACTTCTAATATACTATTCCCTAGCTTTATATGAAATATCCTTTATATGGTTTATCATTACATATAAAATATTGTTTTATATAGTTTGTTGTTACATATAAAAGTACAAGACATATAAGATTTTCTTAATATGTTTTTTACACTACATATAAGTATTGTTACATATAGAATATTCTACATATATTATTTTTGTTGCACTTAGATTCTATATTATATATAAACTAAGTGTAACATATTTATTTTTATTCTATTTTTTGAGTGTTTGTTAAAAATTATATCAAAATTTTTTGCACCAAAACAAGTTTGGTGCAAAGTTTAATTTAATATACCCAACAATCTTCAGTAGTATCAGATAAAGCAAAACTACATCCTACTTCATCAAAGTATTGATCTTCTTCTTGTTCAATTATTTCTAATTCTTCCATAATGATAGCAAATATTAATTGTTAATAACATAAGTAAAATCCACATGATAAATAATAGCCAATGAATGATAACATTGTTGTTTATATACTCTATAGCTATCATATAAGCTAGTGATTCAATTAAAACAAGTACAATTCCTTTCTTCATAGTATTATATTTATGTCCAATGATTAGAATAAGATTATGTTTTTTATTTCAAGATAAATCTTATGAAGACTTAATCCCCATTGTCTCCATAAGAAATATCTTAATCTATTATTAGTGCTCTAATTCATATCCTCTGAGCACCATTAATGATAGTTTTACTGTACTTTGTAACATTTCAATTTCACCATTCTTGATGTCTATTACTCTATTCAATCTCTCAATTTCTGATTCCAATTCTTTGATCTTTTGATCTAGGGTTCTGTCTAATGTTTCCATGATCTTTTAGTTTTAAATTATTAAACATATTTCCCTAGCAAATTTTCTTCTTCTATTTTGATGGGGGGATACCACCAATCTCCAATAAAGGTATGGGGATGTTTGTTATTGTAGTACCCTCTCATACACCCATCTCACTTTTTAAATCTCATAAATTTTAAATTTCCATCCAAATTTGCAAAATCCAAAATATTATATTATCTTTGTAAGAAATTTTAAATATGAAAGCAAAAGAAGTAAAACAAATCACATTTAAAGGTAAGAAATATCTAGCTGTTCTAATAGATAATTACTATTATGAAGTAGATAATAACAGTTATTTAACCTATAAAAAGATATGTTACAGTAAAGAAGAGATAATAATAACAGATAATGGAGAATTGAACTAATAGGATATGAAGAAATTTATAAAATAGGGACAGAGGAATTTAGGAAAAAATATGTCTATCCACTATTAAAAAAAGAAAAGTGCAGTATGCAGACATCTATAAAAAGGGAACAGAAATGTTTTATAATGAATGTGTTGCTATCACAGAAAATTCTAAAGAACCAAAATTAGAATACTATTTAAATTTTGAAACTAATTGGGAAATTGGATGGGATGATATTCTGGTAGACAGTCACACAATTAAATTATTTAAACAAAAGCGACCAGAACCAAGCCACAACTATGTAGAATGTACTCCATTAAATTTATTAAAACAATTTCCAGATAGAATAATTAAATTTAATTTAAATGTTACTGGAACATGGGAAGAGACAAGATATCCTCATATTCAGTACACTGATTCTAATCTAAATAATATAGAAATAAAGTTAAATGAAGGAGATAATTTTATAGAAATTAAAGACTATTGGTTTGATAAAGAAAATTATAATTTAACTATAGAACTTGGAAGTGGCAATCCTCCACAAAGACTTGATTGTATTATAACAGAAATACCTCATAAAAAATAAATTGGATTTTTCTTGCATTTATAGAAAATATATATTATCTTTGCAAAGTAAGATAATTAACTATAGACAATTGTTACAATTATAATTATAGACTATTATTTTAGACAATTTAACTTTATTAAATTCAAATGTTATAATATAAATTAAATTAAAAAGAAAAAATATGATACAAACACTTTATATTGAGTTTGTTTTAAACAAACATAAGAATACAGCTTTAGAAAGAGCTATTAGAAAAGCAGCTGCTAAAGAATATCAGAAGATGTTTAAAGGAACTAGAGTTAGTTATATGGAGAGATTATTTAATAGAGTATCTTAATTATGGGAGCAAATAATTGGTGTAAAGAGACTGAGCCTGTTTTCTATTGTACCAAGTGTTTAAGCTTACATATTAAAAAGAACTCATATATAAGAAATGGAATTAAAAATGAAGGAAGTGTATGTTGTAAATGTGGTTCTTTTAACATTAAAACTATTCCATTTAACAAATGGGTTCAACTAGCAGAAGATAGAGGTATTAAAGTAGAGAGGCCAGCTAAATGGGCATATAAATTAAATTTAAACATAAAATAAAATAACATGGAGAAGAAGACTAAAATGCAAGTAGTAGATACAGAAGAAAATAAAAAAGTAAAATCTCAAGAAACATGTAAGGCCAATACATGTAAAGATGAAGGTCCAGTGCCATTGATGGAAGATGCGAATCCTGTTGCACATATCACTAAACTATATGAAGAAAATAAATTTCTAAAGCAACAGCTTCATAATATCTCTAGACTAGAGATTATCTTAGAGGTTTTAAAGATTGGTAATTGGGATGAACAATTTGAGAGTATACTAAGGAATGAAGTAAAAAAAGCTTTTGGATTACATGATAAGGAAAATAACAATCAAGAGTGATGAAGAAAATTTTCTTAGAAACTATCTAAAAGTTATCAGACCTATTAGTAAATTAACAGAAGGTGAAGAAAGAGTTTTAATTGTTTTAGAGAAATTGTGTAGAATAGAAAAAACAAGAAACTTATTTAAAATTGTTAAACTCAATAAACCAATAATATGTGAGCAGCTAGGGATTACACAAAGATCTCTAGCTACTCTTTTATCTAGTCTTAGAAAGAAACAAGCTATAATTGATGGAGAATTAAATCCTAGTATAGTTTTATTTGATGATTTTTATAAATATGAAGATTTAACACTAAAACTAGAATTTAAGCATGAATAACATATATAGAGAGGCTTCTAAGAAATTTAATATTACACAAGCTCAAGCAGAAAACATCTATTTAAGTGTTTTTAAGTTTATTAAAAGCACTGTAAAAGAGTTAGATTATAATAATATAGAAAATCAAAAACATTCTTTTATTTTGCCTCATTTAGGTAAAATAAGAGTAAATGTAGAAAGAGTAAAAAAATTCACAGAATTATATAAAGAAAGAACAAATGGAGAAGATTGTACCTATTCATAATGCTATTGTGACCACAGCAGATAGATATACTAAAGAAGATATTGATAAAACAGAATCTGGGTTAATTCTATTAGACAAACAAGAAGGAGTTGTTAAACTCAGACAAACTATTTTAGCTTTAGGAGGAACTGCTAGTAGAGAATTAAAAGTAGGAGATGTTATTGAAATTAATCCTAAAAACTATATTAGAAGGGAACAGAAGAAAAAAGCTTTTCAACCTGATCCTTCTAAGGAAGAATATGGTTGGGAATATTATTTAGATTTACCTATTGAAAAATCAGAAGATAAAGAGATTCTTTTTCTATATGATTCAGATGTTAGATATAAAGTAGTAACAGAGGAGGCTTAAAGCTTCCTCTTTTTTTGTTTATTATGAAACTATTTAAATTAGAAAATTGGAAAGTAGAAATAGCTCCTGAAGCATTAACTATAGTTGATTTTAAGGAGTTAGTTAAAAGAGATAAATCTAAAACAAAAGAGCATGCTATAAATGAATTATCATTTATTTTTTTCTTTTGTGATAGTAGATCAGATTATCTTTATATAGATGATCCTACAGAAAGAATGGAAGCCATTAAGACAGATTTAAATTTGCCTAAAAAATGGAAACCAGATGAACTTGTAACTAAAGCTATGAACACTTATCTTAAATTAAGTGTGACTATTTTTTCTACAGCATTAGATGATGTTAGAGTCGCTATTAGAAAGATCACTCAGAATTTAAGAGAGGCTGATTATAAAAATATGGATGCTAATGAAATTAATAAATCTACAAGTTCTATTAAACAAGTAGGACCTTTATTAAAAGAATTTAAAGAATTAGAAAGGGAAGTATTAGCTGAAATTGAAGAAGATTCTATTACATCTAAGGATAGAACTATTCTAGATAGTGGATTCAAAGCATTTAATGATATAGAAACTTTAAAAGGAATACAAGATGGTAACTAATGCTGTAAACACAGAATTAACTCCTGAGTTTCTAGAGACATTAGCTAAAGAAGAGAGAACAGAATTACTAGACTATTTAAACAATTATCCATTTATAAGATGGATGATATCTCCAGATAGACCTTATGCTAAAGATCTAGAAAGAGATTCAGAAGATAAAATTATAGTTAATGTAGTCAAACCTCATATATTAGAGAATATGGATTATTTTAGGAAACCTGCATTAGCTTTTAAAAAACATGGTAAATATACTAATTTAAGACCTAATGGTAATCCAAATAGTCCATATATGAAATGGTTAAGAAAGGAAGTTCTTAAATGTTGGTATGGATGTAAAAGACCATCAGATGGTGAATGGATTACTGGTTATCATTATTTTTATTTGAACTATTCTCCAATAGAAAGAGCAACAGCTAATATTAAAGATACTAATGCTGTAAATAGAGTTGTTGATTTCCCTGATATCTATGATGGAGATTATATATTCTTTCATTATATAAATCAAGCTAGATATGGAGGAATGTATAATGAATACAAAGGGGGTCAACATTCAGCTTTAATAGCAGCTAGAGGAAAAGGAAAAATGCTTCCTAATTCTACTATAGTATATACTCCAAATGGATATAAAGTGTGGAAGGATATACATCCAGGAGATTATTTATATGGAGATAATGGTAAGCCAACAAAAGTCTTAGAGGAGTTTAATCATAAATCAAAACCAATATATAAATTAACTTTAAAAGATGGAAGAATAGCATATGCTGGTTTAGAACATCTTTGGACTATAAAATATGGAAATAAATTAATAACAGTAGATACACAATGGATTATTAATAATATTTCAAAAGATAAAGTCTTTCTTCCTATAAACAAACCTATTCAGATAAAAGAAAAACCTCTTATTTTAGATCCTTTTAAATATGGACTATCTATAAAAACTAGAATAAGTGACAATTATAAATTTAATTCTGAAAAAGTTAGAAGAAAAGTTCTAGAAGGAGTTTTGTTAAAATCAAAAATTTTAAATAATGGAACAGTAAAATATTCTACTAAATATTCTATCTTGGCTAAAGATGTTTTATGGATAGGAAGATCATTAGGCTATATATGTAAAGAAGAAAAAGTTAGAATAAATAATAAAACAATTTATATTATTTACATTCAAAATTTTTATACTAAACTAGATCAATATATAGAAGTTTGTTCTGTAGAATATTCTCATAATGAAGATGCTAAATGTGTAATAGTAGATAATGATTCTCATTTATTTTTAATGAATGACTTTATTGTCACTCATAATTCATTTAAAGTAGCATCTATGGCTACTAGAAATTTTATCTTAGGAGAAAACAAAGAAGTATGTGAAAAAGTAAAATCTGTTGTTGTAGCTAGTAATACAGAGTATTTAAGAAAAGATGGTACTCTAAATAAGATATTAGCTATGACAGATTTTTTAGCTTTAAATACACAATATCCATCTAGTAGATTAAAATCTTCTAATCAAGAAATGCATTGGATTATGGGATTTAAAGATACTAGAAATAAAGATGTAGCTTTAGGAACTAGAAATGAAATTATAGGATTATCATTAAATAATGATTCAGATAAGGCTAGGGGAAAGAGATCTCATTTAATGATATGGGAGGAGTTTGGTATGTTTCCTGGTTTTATAGATGCATGGAATACTAGCAGACCTAATGTAGAAGAAGGTGGATATTCTTTTGGACAAGCAATTGCTTTAGGAACTGGAGGCTGTATTTGTGCAGGTTCTAAAGTATATACTAGCTCTGGAGATATAAAAAATATTGAAGATCTTAAAAAAGAAGATGGAATCATAGGGTATAATACAAAGTTAAAAAAATATTCTAAAGAAACTATTTCTTACATACAACCTTTACAGAAAAAGGAATGTATAGAAATAACTACTTCTTTCAATAAAAAATTAAGATGTAGTATAGATCATCCTATTTTTGTTAAAGGTAAATTTATAGAAGCTGGGAATCTAAAAATTGGAGATAGAATTAAAATAGTTGAGGAAATTCCATTATTTGGAACATATAATCCCAAATACCCAAGAGTTATAGGTTGGGTAATAGGAGATGGTTCTTATGGAAACAATCAATCTACCAGACTATCTAACTGTGAGCCTGAAATTTTAGATTTTATAAAAAATAATTTTGAATATAACATTCAAAAAGAATACATTACAAAATCAGGAAAAGTGTTTCAAGAAATTGCAATTAAGGGATTTAATAAATATCTAAGAGAAGAAGGGATTTATGGTCAAACTAAATTAAATAAAACTTTTCCAAACAAGATTGGTCAATACTCAAAAGAAGCTTTGTCTGAACTTATTGGAGGTTTTTTTGATACAGATGGATATGTGAATTTAAGAAAAGCCAACAATAAAGATTTAGCAGAAATATCAATTTCTTCTGCTTCTAAAGAATTATTATCTTTTTTGGGGTTATTGCTTATAAAATTTGGAATACATGGTAGAATTAGAGAGAGATTGCCTAGAAAAAATAATCCTAAAGACAAACATTCTTGGTTTGAATATACTATATCTGATAGTATTAGTTTATTAAATTTTTGTCACAATATAAAACTTTATCCTAAAGTAAAACAGGAAAGATTAAATAAAATTAAAGAATTATTTTCTACAAAAAAACCTACTTCTAAAAGAGAAGAAAAAATCATTGATATAAAAAATATAGGTTTACAAACTATTTATAATTTAACTGCAGATAATACTCATACTTATATAGCTAATGGTATAGTGACTCATAATACTGAAGGATCAGATTTTAGTGGTGCTTTAGAAATGATTTATAATCCTTTAGGATTTAATGTCTATGGAGTTCCTAATGTGTTTGATAAAGGAACATCAGGAGGTT
>CANQNA010000016.1 GCA_947625005.1 uncultured Bacilli bacterium | reverse complement strand
TCTTTTTTTTCGCCTTATGATAAATATTTTTTTCCAATTACAGCTTCTTCATATTCTTTATTAACAGAAAAATCAAAAGTTTTAATTATTTCTGGTTCTTTTTCTTCTAAAGTAATTTTTATTTCATCTACAATTTCTTTTAAACTGGTTTCATTATATTGAAAAACATAAACTTCTCCATTCAAACTTGGAATAAATACATGAGAATCACTTCCCGTTAAATAAGTCTTTTCAATATTTATATTTTCAATTTGACTATTAACTAAAATATTCTTTCCTACATTATAAAAATCTAAAATAGTTTCGGTTGGCATATTAGTTTCAATATTATTACTAATTGCATTTAATACAGCGGTAAACTCACTTAAACTTCTAATTCCTTTTGCTTTTTGAATCATTGCACTAACTACTAATTGTTGATGTTGAACTCTTTGGAAATCACCAGCAGGTAAAGTTTTTCTGTGACGAGATAAAGCTAAAGCTTGTTCTCCATTTAATACTTGTTTTCCTTTCTTTAAACAAATTTTATTTTTATAGCTTCTATTTGAATCTTGTTCACAAAAATCGATTGGAACATCTACTTCAATACCATTTAAAGCATTTACTAAATCAACAACACCTTTAAAATTGATTTTTACATAATAATCTATTGAAATATCAGTTAAATTTTCAATTGTTTTAACGACACATTCAGTCCCTCCTGAAGCAGAAGCATTAATTTTACTCATACTTCCTCCAAAACAAGATATAGGAACATAAGTATCTCTAGGAATACTAAATACTGTTGCATTTAAAGTTTTTGGATTAAAACTTATTAACATCATTGTATCACCATTAAATGATGCTTTTGATTTTAAACCTTCTTTTTCACTATCTACTCCTAATAATAAAATAGTAAAAGGCTCTGTTAATTTTTTGGGATTAGATTTAACTTCTACTTCCTTATCTTCACTATAATAACTTTTTTCTTCGGTAACTTCTTCTAAATTTTGAAAATATTCATAAGTGGAATAAGTACTAACATAATTAGAACTAATTAAAGCCCCATTAATAACTCCATCATATAAATCTCTTAACATATCTAAATAATTATTATATTCTTTCAGATTAGCACCCTCAAGATGTTCTTTTTTTAATAATTTTTTCCCTAATTCATATCCTTCAATATCTTCTTTATTTTCTGTAATTCCAATAAGAGAATTTTGATCAACCTTATTTCCTTTCATAACTATCAAACTAGTACTATAAGTTATACTTTCTTCACTTAAATTATCAATTGAAGTATAAGTTTTATTAATAAAAAAACCTAATCCACACATACATATTGAAATGATAAATACAAATAAACTAGAAAAAATAAAAGTTAAATTCTTTTTAGTAAAGAGAAATAATAAGCTTGCTAAAATATATAAGAATAAAAATAAACAAAATAAAACAATTATTCCCACTCTAATATTAGTTTCAATGCCTTTAAGTAATAATAAACTATTGATAAAATAAATAGTACTTACTAAAAATAGTAGACCTACAATAAAATATATTAATTTATAAATAAGTTTTAATTTTCTGAATTTTTTTAAAAATACCTTCATAAAACACCAACTTTATCTTACACAATCTCCATTATACAATATTTATTCCCAAAATTAAACAAATTATATCAATTTATTGCAATTTATTGTATAATACCTTAAATGGGAGGGGAATATGAAAACACTTTTTATTTCGACATTTAATAAATTTATTTATATCGCGCTTTTAATAGATAATAAAATAATTTCTTTAGAAAAAATTAAATCTGAACAAAGTCATAGTATATATACAGTTCCTACTATAAAAAAAGTTTTAGAAATTAATAAATTAAAACCTAAAGATTTAGAACAAATAGAAGTAATAAATGGTCCTGGAAGTTTTACTGGAGTAAGAATAGGAGTTACTATTGCTAAAACTTTAGCCTATACGTTAAATATACCTATAAAAACTATATCTTCTCTAGAAGCTTATGCCGTTTCTTCTGTTTCAAATAAAAATAAATTAGTAACCCTATCTGATATTAAAGGAACTTATTATGGATTATTTGATAAAGGTAATAAATTATTATGCCCTTTAAATTATTTAAGTAAACAAGAGTTTTCTAAATATTTAAAATCTAATCACTTAGAAGAATATTTAATTGAAAATACTGAATTAGATATTGAAAAAATTCATAATTATTTAAAAAATATTGAAGATGTTAATCCTCATGAAGTAAAACCTTTATACATTAAAATAATAGAGGCTTTAAAATGATAGAAGTTTTGAACGAAAACTATTATGAAGAAATTGTTAATTTAGGGAAAATACTAGATATTAATTTTAAAAATATTTATTCTAGGGCTTCTCTATTTAATGAATATACTAAAGTAATAGGTTATAAGTATAATGATAGAATTATTGGATTTCTGCATTATGAAATATTACCAGATACTATTAGTATAATTAATTTAGTAGTTAATAAATCTCATAGGAGAGAACATATTGCCACCTTTTTAATGGATTATTTTTTAAGTGATATAGGAAATATACCGGTAAATAATATTATTTTAGAAGTAAGAAAAGATAATGATGCTGCAATTAATCTTTATAAAAAATTTAATTTTAAAATAATCAATATTAGAAAAAAATATTATAAAAATATTGATGGATATGTTATGGAAAGAAGAATCATATAATGAAAGATATATATATATTAGGTGTAGAATCAAGTTGTGATGAAACAAGTATTTCTATTGTGAAAAATGGAAATGAAGAAATTGCTACTACGGTTTTAACTCAAATGGATACTCATGCTAATTATGGTGGTGTAGTTCCCGAAATTGCTAGTCGTATGCATACAGAAAATATTACTCTAGTTTTAGAAGATCTGTTAAAGAAAGCGAATATGAGTGTTAATGAAGTTGATGCTATTGCTGTTACTTATGCTCCAGGACTAATGGGAAGTTTATTAGTTGGTTTAGAATTTGCCAAAACTTTAGCATTAGTATATGACAAACCTTTAATAAAAACTCATCATATTGCAGGACATATTTATGCCAATAATTTAGTAAAACCAATTCAATTTCCTTCACTCGCTTTAGTTGTTAGTGGAGGCCATACTGAATTAGTTATCATGAAAGGTGATTATGATTTTGAAGTAATTGGAACAACCCTTGATGATGCAGTGGGAGAATGTTTTGATAAAGTAGCTAGAGTCATAGGATTAAAATATCCTGGAGGTCCAAATATCGAAAAATATGCTAAAGAAGGGCATCCAACTTATAAGTTACCTATTCCTATGGATAATAATGAACTTAATTTTTCTTATAGTGGATTAAAAAGTTCTGTAATTAATTTAGTTCATAATGAACAACAAAGAGGGAATAAAATAAATGCATATGATTTAGCTTGCTCTTTTCAAACTATTGCTATTAATGAACTTATTAGAAAAACAAAATTAGCTTTAGAAAAAACCGGAATAAAAAGATTAATAGTTGCTGGAGGAGTTAGTGCAAATTCTTATCTAAGAGATGAATTAACTAAATTATGTAATGATTTAAATGTTGATTTATCCATTCCTCCTTTAAAATATTGTACTGATAATGCTACAATGATTGCTTGTGCAGCTTATCCTCAATATTTACAAAAAGAATTTTGTGATTTTAATGTAAATGCTAAAAGTCAAGAATATTTTTTTAAATAAAATTTACTAAATAAATATAAATATGTTAAATAATTATAAATTAATGCATAAAAGCATTTTTTTATTTGTCAAAAAATCTTTCTTTCGGTATAATTAAATTAAGATAAAGAGGGATTTAATATGAATAATAACAAAGTACATAATATATTAAGTAAAGAAGAATTAAATTTAATAGATAGATATTTTAGATTAGAGAATTATATTTGTGCGTCTTGTTTATATTTAAAAGAAAATGTTTTATTACGTAATCCTTTAACTTTAGATAATATAAAATCTCGTTTAGTAGGACATTGGGGAACAGGTCCAGGGCAAAGTTTTATTTTTGCTCATTTAAATCGTGTTATCAAAAAATATGATTTAAATATGATGTATATTGTTGGTCCAGGTCATGGGGGACAAGCAGCTTTAACTAATTCTTATCTAGATGGCTCTTTAAGTGAATTTTATCCAGAATATACAGAAGACGAAAAAGGTTTGGAAAAATTATGTAAAGATTTTAGTTTCCCTCAAGGATTTTCTTCTCATGTATCTCCCTCTGTTCCTGGAAGCATTCATGAAGGAGGCGAGCTAGGTTATTCACTGGCTCATGCTTTTGGTAGTGTTTTAGATAATCCTGATTTAATAACAGCCTGTATAATTGGTGATGGAGAAGCAGAAACTGGGCCACTTGCAACAAGTTGGCATGGTATAAAATTTATAAATCCTAAAACTGATGGAGCAGTTCTACCTATTCTTCATTTAAATGGCTATAAGATTTCTAATCCTACTATTTTAGGACGTATGTCAGATCAAGATTTACAAAAAATATTTGAAGGATATGGTTATAAACCTATTTTTGTCGAAGGTGATGAACCTTTAAAAATGCATCAAATAATGGCTGAAAGTTTAGATTCTTCTATAAATCAAATAAGAAAAATTCAATTGACTGCCCGCAATACAAATAAAAATGTGAGTGAACCTTGGCCTATAATTATTTTACGTACACCAAAAGGTTGGACTGGACCAAAATATTGTGATAATTTACCTTTAGAAAATTCTTTTCGTTCTCATCAAATTCCTTTATCCATAGATAAAGATAATTTAATAAATTTAGAAGAATTAAATAAATGGTTAAAAAGTTATAAACCAGAAGAATTATTTAATCAAGATGGAAATATAAAAGAAGATTTGAAAAACTTTCCTGCTAAAGGTGATCAACGTCTTGGAAAAAACAAAAATTCTAATGGTGGATTACTTTTAAAAGAATTAATTTTACCTAACATAGAAGATTACGCTATAACAGAGAATCATGGTTCTATCGAAAAAAGTGACATGATGGAATTAGGCAATTATTTAAAAAATGTAATAACTTTAAATGAAAAAAATAAAAATTTTCGTATCTTTGGACCCGATGAAGCTTTATCTAATCGCTTAAATAAAGTTTTTGAAGCAACTAACCGTAAATGGAATAGTGAATTAAAAGATACTGATGAATTTTTAGCAAAAGAAGGTAGAGTAATTGATTCATTTCTTTCTGAACATTTTTGTGAAGGAGTATTAGAAGGTTATCTCCTAACAGGAAGACATGGAATATTCCATACTTATGAAGCTTTTTCACGAGTAATAGATTCTATGGTATCTCAACATGCAAAATGGTTAAAAGTTACAAAAGATTTATCTTGGCGTGCTCCAATATCTTCTCTAAATATTATTTTATCAAGTCATATTTGGCAACAAGACCATAATGGATACACTCATCAAGAACCAGGTTTTTTAAATCATTTAGCAACTAAAAAAGGAGATATTGCTAATATTTATCTTCCATATGATGCTAATTCTTTAATTTATACTGTTAATGAATGTTTAAAATCTAAAAATAAAATTAATGCCATTGTTGCCTCAAAACATCCTAGATATCAATGGCTTAATATAGATGAAACAAAAAAACATTGTGCAAAAGGAATTGGCGTTTGGAATTGGGTTGCTAATGCAGAAAATCCAGATGTAATTATTGCATCCGCTGGAGATACTCCAACTTTAGAATGTTTAGCAACTATAAAAATATTAAAACACTTTTTAAAAAATATTAAAATTAGATACATTAATGTAATAGATTTAATGACTTTAGAAAAACCTAATAAACATGATAATGGATTAACAGATGATGAATTTAATCGTTTATTTGAAAAAAATGTCCCAGTTATGTTTGTTTTCCATGGATATCCTAGTTTAGTAAAAAGTTTAATTTATTATAGAGAAAATAAATATTTTCACATAAAAGGCTATCAAGAAGAAGGTTCAATTACTACACCATTTGATATGAGAGTTCAAAATAAAATAGACAGATATCATCTTGCTATGAGTGCAACTAGTTATCTATCTATGGATTTTGATATAGAACAATTAAACAAATATTGTTTAGATATGTTAGATAAGCATAATAAATATATTAAAGAAAATGGTATAGATATACCTGAGGTATTAAATTGGAAATGGAATAGTGAAGATATTTAATACAACTCAGGACATACTCCACCAACAGGTTGATAAAAGCAATGACTTTTGTATCTTCCGGCTAAAGGTTGATCATAAAAAGTTGATTGACAACTAGCATTAGTTTTAGGAGCATAAAACCATAATGCATGAGTTGCAGGATGATAATATTCTCCTTTAATACATCTTTTTGCTAGTTGTTTTTCTGTTGTGGTACTAGATGAATAAAATAGTGAACTATTTATTCCAGAAAAACCACCAGGATTTTGATACACTACTTGTTGTAAAGTTCTAATATTTTTAAAAGTAAGACAATTTGCAATTGCTCGATTAACAATAACATTTCCTACCATTAACATTCCTAAATTACCTTCTCCCAATGCTTCCGCTCTCATTAATCTCGCTACTAAATCTAATTCCTTCTCTGTATAATTAATTAACACAAACATCACCTAAAAAACTATATGTTATAAAAAATAATATTTTACAAATAAAATTAATATGATATAATAATTACGTTAATTTCATTAGGGGATTAGTTAAATGGTATAATAATGGTCTCCAAAACCACTGTTGGGAGTTCGATTCTCTCATCCCCTGCCAAGGAATATAAGGCTTTAAGCCTTTAAATACATATAGAATTGATAGAAATATCGGTTCTTTTTTTAATTAAATGTTTATTTTCTTTTCTGTTTAAACATTCTAATATTTGTTAATATCAAATTTATATGATAAAATTTTGCTAAAGGAGTTAAATATATGAATTTTGTTGTTGTTAGATATAATAATGGTAAGTGTACTGTTCATATGGATAATGAGATTAATGATTTATTTGTTTTACCAGAGAATGCTATTTCATTTACGCATTATCTCCAAGATAAACAAGACGAGCAAGGTTGTAACTTATGGAAAACGGTTATGATTGGTACTTTAGTAAAAAACATTATTGGAGATATGTATTATTATATAAGCAATGAAAAAGCACAAAAAAATCCAGAGAATGTTTATATTGAATATAAAATGAATGGTAGATATAACTACTGTCAGCCTAGTGAAAATATTACTTTGGTAAATAATTTCGAAGAACTTGAAAGTAATTTTACTAAAGAGTTTGAAACAAGCAAAAAAATAAAATAAAAAATCAATATATAATAAGAAGTATATATGGGAAAATTTACAATAAGCTAGTTCGTGATAATATTCCTGATATTATTAGGTCTGATGGTGAAGAACCAGTTACTAGAATATTAGATGATAAAGAAGAAACAAAGAAAGCATTTATTGATTTAATGACTAATATAATAAAGGATTATCTAGTATAAAGACCAATGAAGCATATTAAAGTAAAAGTATTTGTAACAGTGCCTTTCCTTTATTTGCTATATATTTAACATTATGATTATAGGAGTTTTTATAAACTATAGAGGTGATTATATGACTTTAAATTTTTCTAACGAAGTTAAATTGTTTATGATTTTTGATATTTTAGGTGATACTGAAAGAACAGGACCGTTGCTTTGGCATATAGATAGAAAACGCTTAGAAGATATTAAAAATCATACTTTAGACTTAATAATTATTACTAGGATTTTAAAAAAACATTTACCTTCTTATATTGATTTTGATAAGTTGACTGAATATATTGTTTGTCATGATTTACCAGAGGCAATAACTGGTGATATTACAAAATTTGAAGGAGTAAGTGGTGATGAGATAAATCGAACAACAAACATTGCAGTTAATTTTTTACAAGAAAACTTTGGTAATATTATAAATTTTGAGCAAAATATTAATGCTTTTGAAAACTGTAGTGATATTGAAGCCAAAATTGCTAAAATGATTGACAAAATTCATTCTGCTACTACTTTTATAAAATATCAAAGTGAAACTAATGTTGATATGGATAATCCTTCTATTATACCAATATTAAGAAATCATCCATTTGTTGTAGAAAAAATATCTGAAGGAAAAGACTTAGCTGATATCTTTTATGAATTTCATTTACGTTCAATTTATATTAGTGATGAAGAATGTGAAAAATATGGTATTAGCAGAACTGATGGGGATAAAATTGTAGAGGTCCTAAGAGAATTTGCTACTGAAATGTATAACCAAAAATGTAATAATACTTTATTTGATATTTATAATAAATTTCCATTAGATGCGATGACATATAATAGAAATAAAAAATAGTAATAAATTTTTAAAAGCTTTAAATTATATAAAATTGATAGAAATATCAGTTTTTTTCATTGACTATTTTAATTTTTAAATTTATAGCATAAAAAAGTATCAAATAGATTATTCTACTTGATACTTATATACTCTTTATTAAATTTAATTATGGTTTACAAACCCAATAATAATAAGTTCCGTATTTTTCACTTGAAGTCCACTCTTTTTTACAACCATAATGAGCTTTATACTCTTCTTCTAATTTTTCAACAGAATTATTATCTAAACCAACATCTGCTAAGGTAGGGACAGATGTATTATTAGCATTAGTTAATACTACTTCAAATTTTAAATATTTTCCAGAAGTAAATTTTCCATTTTCTCCTGTCATTATCTCAAAGCCTTTTAAATTGTTATTATTTACATTTGAAATATAAGTTACATAAGCATTAGATATACCAACAATGACGTCAACTGATTTAACACTATCATTGTTTAAGGCAGTGGCATTATTTGTATTATAATATTTTGCTAACCATTCTATTACATCACTTTCATCAATAGTTACTTTATAATATGAAACATTTTGTAATAATACATTAGCGCTTTTTGTTACTAAACTAGCAGCAGTTGAATATAATTTTGCATCTGTTATTTCTTTTTTTAGTAATTCTAATTCAGGAACACCAACGGTTCTTTTACCACTAAATTGCATTTCCCAAGTTTTTGCATCTCCTTTAATACTAGATACATTCGGAATATTCCAAATAGATGTTTCCATTGGTTTAAATAATGATTTTTGGCTAGTCTTTGCATTTGAGCTACTAGTATATGAGTATAAAACACCAGATCTACCATTAGAAGCAGCAGAACCACTATAATAAGTAATTAACTCATTACCAGTACTCTTATTATATTTTTTAGCCCACTTATTAGTAATATCATAAACAGTTAAAGAGGTAGCATTTTGAGTTTTTTTAGCAGCATTAATTATCAAATTAACAGCAGCACTATTTTTTTCTTCAGGTGCTTTATTTTCTTGTGAATTAGTAGTTTTCTTTTGAGTTGTAGTAGTTGTAGTAGTTTCAACAACTTTCTTAGTAGTTTCAGCAACTTCCCTCACTTCAGCTTCTTGTTTAAGTCTATTAGCTTCTTCTATAGCTTTTAACCTTGCATCTTCAGCTTCTTTTGCAACTTGTTCTGCTTTTCTTTGCGCTTCTTCAGCAGCTTTTTTCTTCTCAGCAGCTTCTTCTAAAGCTTTATTAGCTTCTTCTAATTTATTATGAGCAGCATCTTTTGCTTTAGTTGCTTGGATAACTTTATTTTGAGCAGCCGCCTTAGCTTCTTTAGTAGTTGCAGATTCTAATTCAGCTTTTGCTTTTTCTAATTGTTTTTCTGCGTCTTCTTCTTCTTTTTTCGCTTCTGTAACTTTATTTTCTGCAGATTTTAAATTTTCATCGGCTTTTGCAACTTCTTTTTCTGCTTTTTCTACTTCTTTGTTAGCAGTTTCCACTTTTGCTTCCGCTTTTTCTACTTCTTTTTCCGCATAATTTAAAGTTTCTTTATTAGAAGCTTTACTGGCATAATATTCCGTTGGATAGTCAACTGGTTTATGAGAATTTGCAACAGCTATAAATACTCCTACGACTACCAATCCACTCGCTAAAACTAAACCAGTAATAGTTTTCTTTGATAATTTTTTCATAAATCAATCTTCCTTTCTTGTCGATAATATAACATTTAAACTCCTAAAAAGTCAAGGAAAGTATGGGAAAAATAAAAAGTTATACACTTTTAATATACAGAGTTCCAAACCCAAAAATATAAGGACTATTTATTATCAATTGGAATTACAATAGTACCTTTATAATTTAATTCATTTTAATATGCAATTTTTTTAAAGATAATTTATTGAATTAATTATATGTTATAATATATGAAATAAGTATTAATTTTTAAGGAGGTAAAAATTATGAAAAAAATTAGTATGATATTTTTAAGCTTGTTAGTTGTTGTTTTAATTACCGGATGTGGAATAACTGAAGAAAAAGAAGTAAAAGAACAAACTTTGGTATGTACAACTACTGAAAATGATGAAGATATAGTTACTGAAGAAGTAATTTCTATGACTTATAAAAATGATAAGTTACAACATATGACAATGGAAGTTAATACAACAATTACTGATTCTGCTGTAAAAGAAAATTGGGAAGCGTATAAAAAAGAAATGAATGAAAATAACGAAGAATTTAACAAAGATGGTGTTAGTTTAAAAGTTGATGTAAATGATGAAAATTATGAATACAATACAATTTTGGATATTGACGTTATAAATGCTACTGAAGAAGCACTTAAAGAGCAAGGATTGGAAGGAATAAAAGATGACACTAGCACTTTAGAAGATAGTAAAGAAGTAGCAGAAAATGATGGTGCTATTTGCGTAATACAATAGAAAAATTAAAAATTGAATTGGATGAACAAGCAAAATTATATTTTCATAAATAGCATTACATCATTTTAGCAAATATCTAAATATAAATAGAAAAAATATTAATAATAAAGTATAATAGTATCAAGGAAGTGTTAAATATGATTAATGTTCTTGCCAATTTATTTAAAAGACTTTATAAAGACTTAAAAGGAAAAGAAATAGATGACATTAATGATCAGACTTTAGAAACAAAACTTCGTCAATATCTTATTAATATCATAGGATATAAAATAAATTATTTAGACTATATGAAAGAAATTGAAATTGCTTTGGAAAATATTATTGTTAACAGCGAACATTATTCTGGAAGTTTATTAGATATTATAGAAAAATATAATAAGGACTACAATGCTTTATTAGATAGTCATCCGTATACTAAATTATTAATTGAATCAATTAATTCAATATGTTCTAATACTTTTGATTTACAAAAAGTTAATGATAATTCAAATATTTCTGAAGAAACTAATATAGCAATAAAACATTATGAAAAATATTTAGAAATACTTAGAATAAGTAGATTAGAGGAAGATAATATACCAACTTTAATAATTCATAATATAGATAAAATGGAAATAATTTTAAAGAAATATTTAAATAGCATAATAAATAGTAATTCTTTTTATAATCTTTTTACTAGAGAAGCTTTTGAAAATAATCCTTTTAATGAAAATATGAAAATGATTTTAGAAGCTACTTTACTAAATGTTTCTCATCAAGATGCTCAAAGTTTAGAACAATTTTTTGAGATGTATACTAATTTTATTAATGATGAATCATTAAAACAAATAAATCATCCAGTTTTAATGGGAGAACTATTTGAAGATGAATTATATGTTATGACAAAAAGAGCAGAATTGTGGTATGAAACTCCTTATTATTTGTCTTTCATGTTAAAAAATCAAAGAATTGAATTACCAAATATTCGTTTAGGTATAAATGATTCAAAAGATAAAAAAGTTGCTATTATAATGGCTACTCAAACTTCCCAGGTTATTTTAAATCATGAAAATTATCAAACTTTAGAACAAAATTTCAAAAAGATGATACCTAAAGATAGTCATTTTAGATTTTATAATCCTACTCATTTTATTTCTTTAATAATTGCTCTAGGTATTTTAAAAGGCTTAGGAATAAATGAAGTACAAGTAAAAGATTACTTACCATTTAGATATAAAAAAATAATAAATGATAAACAATTAAATGAAGAAGAAGCGAATAAATACCAAACTAGATTAACTACTAAGAATATTGCTACATATATGAATATTATATTTAATATGGAAGGAATTGATTTAAAAAGTTATCCCGATACAGATAGTGAATTATGTTTAACAATTTCAGATAATGTAAAAGGTAAAACAGAATTTTTAACTTATTTATATAATTTAGGTTATCAATTAGGTTTAAAATACCAAGATGATATAAGAAAAGATAAATAATTTATTACAGTTATTTATTTTTTTATTTGACATAATAAATTTTTATACATATAATGAATATATGAACATATATTCATAAAGGAGATATTATGGAATTATTAAATGAAGACCAAATAATTGATTTAGCAGAATTATTTAAAATATTTGGAGATTCAACTCGTATAAAAATAATAAATGCCTTAATAACTAAGGATTTATGTGTTTGTGATATTGCTGAGGCAACAAATACTAGTCAATCCGCAGTATCTCATCAATTAAGAATATTAAAATCTGCTAAATTAGTTAGTTATAAAAAGCAAGGCACCTGTATTATTTACTCTCTTGCGGATGATCATGTGGAAAAAATATTTAAGATAGGATGTGCCCATATAAATGAAATATAAGTTTAATATTAACCACTTAGATTGCATGAATTGTGCAAATAAGATAGAACAAACATTAAAAAATGATAAAAATATTTTAAATGCTAATGTTAATTTTTCTAATTTAAAGTTAACAATTGAAACTAATTATGAAGGAAATGTTTTAGATTATCTTAATAATATAATAAAAAAAGTAGAACCTGATGTTTACGTTTATCAAGATGAATTAAAACAAGAGTCAATTACTTTTGATATTATAAGAGTTATTGTAGGAATTTTTTTAGGAATAATTGGTTTAATGACAAAAGGATTAATAAGTAATATTATTTTGATTTTAGCTTATATAATATTACTTTCTAAAACTTTTATGCGAGCTCTTAATTTAATCATAAAAAGTAAAACAATTAATGAAAATTTTTTAATTACCATTTCTTGTATAGGAGCATATATAATAGATAAACAAAGTGAAGGATTAATGGTTGCAGTTCTTTATGAAATTGGAAAAATTTTAGAGGCCAAAGCTGTTAATAATTCTAGAAAATCTATAGCAAATCTAATGGATTTAGCACCTACTTATGCTAATTTAAAAACTAATAAAGATGTCGAAGAAGTAAAACCAGAAACTGTGGAAATAGGAGATATCATTATTGTTAAAGCAGGAGAGAAAATACCTTTAGACGGAATAGTAACTAAAGGAGAAGCTAGTTTAAATGTCTCAGCACTTACAGGAGAAAGTATTTTAAAAAAAGTAAAGAAAAATGACGAAGTTTTATCTGGTTCTTTAAATTATGAAGGATTATTAGAAATAAAAGTTACAAGTATTTATGAAGATTCAACAGTAAATAAAATTTTGGAATTAGTAGAAAATGCAACTGATAAAAAAGCACCAACGGAAACTTTTGTAACTAAAGCCTCTAGAATTTACACTCCAACAGTTTTTGTTTTAGCTCTTTTAGTTATAGTATTTGGTTGTATTTTTACAAACTTATCATTTTCTAGTCTTTTTTATAAAGCCTTAGTATTCTTAGTAATCTCTTGCCCATGTTCTATTGCTATATCTGTTCCATTAAGCTATTTTGCTGGAATTGGTACATCTTCTAAAAAAGGAATATTAGTAAAAGGAAGCAATTATTTAGATAATTTAAGAAATATTAAAAAAATTATTTTTGATAAAACTGGCACACTAACTACAGGAGACTTTAATCATATAGAAATTGAATTATTAAATAAAAATTATACGAAAAAACAAATAAAAGAAATTATAGTAAAAGGAGAACTACTATCTAACCATCCAATTGCCAAAAGTCTAGTAAATAATTTAAGAGTCAATACAACTAATGAGGATGTTACAAATTTTGTTGAACATAAAGGAAAAGGAATATCATTTACTTTAAATAAAGATAACATTTTAATTGGAAATAGTAAGTTTTGTAAAATAAAAGAACAAGATGAAAATATTTATGTTGTTATTAATGATAATTTAAGTGCTAGAATATCTATTACAGATGAAATAAAAAAAGAAGCAAGTAAAACAATAAAAGACTTACAAAGTCAAGGAATTATTTGTGAAATGTTTACAGGGGACAGCAAAAATAAGGCTTTAAAGATTGGATCATCTCTTAACCTTGATAATATTCAATACGAATTATTGCCAACTGATAAATATACTTTATTAGAAAAATATTTAAATGAATTTGAAAATCCCATTGCTTTTGTGGGTGATGGAATAAATGATGCTCCTGTTTTAGCTTTAGCTTCTATAGGTATATCAATGGGAGGAGTAGGATCATCTTCAGCAATTGAAGCATCAGATATAGTTATTATGAATGATGAGCTAAATAAAATTAATGAAGCCATCAAGATATCTAAATATACAAATAAAATTATTAAAGAAAATTTGGTTTTCGCTCTGTCATTTAAAGTATTAGTTTTATTACTAAGTATTTTAGGTGTTGCAACAATGTGGCAAGCAGTCTTTGCTGATGTTGGAGTTACCTTAATTACTATTTTAAATAGCATGAGAATAACTAAAAAATAAAAAAACATTCTATTGAACTCTTTTTTGTGAGTATGATAGAATGTTTATAAGCTCCTTTAGTTAAATGGTATAACACAACCATGGTAAGGTTGAATTACAAGTCCGATTCTTGTAGGGAGCACCAGATTGATACCAAACTCGGTGAATTCGAGCAAAGATAGATAACGTTCTTGATAAAAATGTATTTTTATGTTATTATGTATTTATGCATGATACTTGCATAAAATAAAAAAGGAACATTCAATATCGCATGTTGAGTGTTGCCATATAATGTGCATCACCTAAATCATTGTATATTATAACCATATTAATGGAAATGTACCATTATCAAATAATCAAAGATCTGAGTTAGAAACTCAACAAAGAAAAAGCATGAAAGAATGTGCCAAAACACTTATTAATTGGTAATATATAATAATTAGTTAATAGTTCTACCAAAAAGTTTATGAAATATTACCAGGAGTTATTCTGGTATTAGAAGAATAAAGACAACATAGAACTATATATGATGTTGATGAAAATAAAAAATAAATAATTATCAAAAAGTGATGAGAGTTTTATTTACTTTCATCACTTTTTTTATAAATTAGTAATCGTATCTACATTTGGTAAATTTGCTAATATTTTTCTTTTAATATTTTTCTTTTGTTCTAAATTATATTTAAAATCTTTCCCTTTTAATTCTCTTCCATAAAATTCCGAATTAAATAATTCTATATCGTGAATTCTTTTCTTAACTTCTTCTTCATAATCTTCAGAAGCAATTAAAATTTGTTTTGGTGGAATGTAATTTTTTATTGCATCTCTAATTCTTTGTAATAATGTTCTTTTTTCTTCAGGTGTCAAATCACTTTTCACGATATCATTTATATTTAACTTTTCAAATTTGAATGCAGATAATAATTGTTTAACAAACGCAATTTCTTCATCATTTTCAGTAGTCCAGTTTATTAACTTTCCTATATGTTCACTCAAATCTAATGGTTGATAATCTTTTAAGATAGTATCACAAAGTTTAGATAGTGGGTGTTGGGTATATTCATAAAATTTGTAGTTATACATATCTACAATTTCTAGTGATGGACAGCAATAATCAAATATTTCTCCTTTTCCAGCATATTTTTTTGATATAACTTCAATCTTTTTTCCTAAATAGCCATATCCTAGTAAATTAGCAGCTCTTACTTCTTTAATTTCGCCTTTTCCATTCCAAGTGTCGATTTTACTTTGGATATTTTTTATAAGTTTTTCATCAATACTTACACTATATGGTTCAACTATATCACCTTTTTTAGCAAATACATTCATAGTCATAAACAATCACCTCAAAAACTATGATGATTATTATATCACAACAAGTTTAATTTTACACATCAAAATTAAATTTCCAGTTGTAATCTAATCAAATACCATTTAAAACCCTTTTATTATAAATATTTTTCCAAAATAAAAAGTCTTAGACTTATTTATTTTAACTTATCAGAGATATTAAATCTAAAACTTAAGTTCTTATTCATATCAACATTTTGACTTTCTGTAGTTGTTGCATATTTTAAAACAAAAATAATATTATCAGTTACTCCTTT
>CANQNA010000015.1 GCA_947625005.1 uncultured Bacilli bacterium | reverse complement strand
GGAGCAGAGTCGTATCTGGAGATAGAAAGTGAGTATGGCAGGGGGACAATGGTAAAGGTCTGCCTGCCGAAGACAGTTTCGGGAGAAATTTCGGAATATGAAGCAGGGAGGGCGCTTCGGGAAGAATTGAACCAGAAGTAGAAAGAGGCGGGTTATGATAAAGTTATTTTTGGTAGAGGATGAGGTTATTGTAAGGAACGGGATTAAAAATAATATTGACTGGGAGGAAGAAGGGATTGAGTTTGCGGGGGAGGCAAGCGACGGGGAGCTTGCTTATCCGCTGATCCAGAAGCTCAAGCCGGATATTTTAATCACGGACATTAAAATGCCGTTTATGGATGGGTTGGAACTGACCGAGCTTGTGCGGAAGGATTTTCCCGATATGAAGATTATTATTTTAAGCGGGTATGATGATTTTTCTTATGCGCAGAAAGCGGTCAGGTTAAATGTGACGGAATATTTATTAAAGCCGATTTCGCCCAGGAAGCTGTTAGAGTCTATCCGCAAGGAAGTGTTAAAGATTGAGAAAACCCGGCAGGAGCAGGAATATACCGAGCTTACCGAACAGGTAAAGAAAGAGCGGCGGCTTTTGGAAAAACAGATATTTTTCCGGAAAATGGTCGGGAATGAATTTGCCATGTCAGAGGCGCTGGAAAAGGGGAAGGAGCTTGGCATGGAGCTGTCGGCCTCTTGGTATCAGATTATTTTATTTTATATTGATACGGAAGGCGGGCAGTCGCCCGGATATTCTGAGGAGCAGAACAGCATTCTGGAAAGAATAGGAAAAGAGCTGTCGGCTGTTTCCGGCTGGTATGATTTTGACCGCGGGACTGAGGGCATGGCTGCGCTTGTCCTCGGGGACAGCGAAGAAGAGCTTACGGGAAGAGTGAAGGCAGGAATGGAGCAGATTGTGGGGATTGTAAAGGAGTATGGAGCGAAATATTTTATCGGGCTTGGAAGCCGTGTAAACAGGCTGCGTCAGTTAAGGGAATCTTACGACGAGGCGAACAGGGCGTTTTCCCACCGCTATCTGCATACGGAAAGCGCGGTCTTTGACAGCAGCGTTTCTGAAAGCCTGGAGGAAACGCATATGGATATCCATTCCGTTGACATTAACCGCCTTGACCGGAGGGTTATCAGCAATTTCCTGCATATGGGCGCCGCTGACGAAACGGAGCATTTTATTGAGGAATACTTAGGCTGCATGGGGCGGGAAAATGTGCGGTCGGTTATTTTCCTCCAATATATCACGATGGACATTTACTTCTGTGTCACGGCGTTTTTAGAGGAAATCGGTTATAGCGTGGAAGAAATCACAAAGGAATATGGCGATATCAATGACATTGTCCGCCGGTTCACGACATTGGACAGGGTAAAGGAATACTTTAAGAACATTTTAAACGGCGCCCTGGAACTCAGGGATCACAATTCCCAGAAGAAATTCAGCCAGATACTGAAAAAAGCCAAGGACTATATTGAAGAGAATTATAACTGTGAGGATATCTCCTTAAACAGCGTGGCGGCGCAGGTCAATGTAAGCCCCAACTATTTCAGCACCATTTTCAGCCAGGAAATGGGGAAAACCTTTATTGAATACCTGACGGAAATCCGCATGGGAAAGGCAAAAGAACTTTTGATGACGACAAGCAGGCGGACTTCGGAGATTGCCTATGACGTCGGCTATAAAGATCCACACTATTTCAGCGTCATTTTTAAAAAGACGCAGGGGTGTACGGCAAGAGAATATCGGAATCGTAAATGATATTGGTTATAGGAAGAAAGATTTTAAGGAAAATTTCCATAAAAGCTTTCTTCCTTTTTTTATTTCATAGGAAATTTCTTCGGAATTTCCTATGAGGCCGCTTCCTTCGGAAACGGCTAAGATCCGAACAGATGCGGGCTTTGCCCGCTTTGTTTTTAAGAAATTCCTCTGAAATTTTCTATGGTATGATTCGGATAAGAATGGGCAAAACCTATACTTATAAAAAATTAGAATATTTGGAGGTAAACATTATGGAAAGTCAGGAAAAAATTTATGGGTATATCAGGGTATCCACACAGGAACAGAATGAGGACAGACAAAGAATTTCGCTTCTTGCCATAGGAGTGCCGGAAAAACAAATTTACGTGGATAAACAGTCAGGAAAAGATTTTGAACGTCCGCAATATCAAAAATTATTGAAAAAATTAGGGGAAAATTCGGTTCTTTACATAAAATCTATCGATCGTCTGGGAAGAAATTATGCGGAACTCAATGAACAGTGGAGAGTTATCACAAAAGAGAAAAAAGCGGATATTGTTGTGATAGATATGCCGATCTTGGATACCCGAAGGGAAAAAAGCTTGATAGGGACATTTATCAGTGATGTTGTGTTGGCACTATTAAGCTATGTGGCAGAGAATGAGCGCTTGAACATACGGCAGAGGCAGGCGGAAGGGATTGCTGCGGCAAAGGCAAGGGGAGTTAAGTTTGGCAGACCGGTCGTACAGGTGCCGGAAAACTTCTATGAAGTACGTGACCAGTGGAAAGAAAAGAAACTGACATTAAAACAGGCGGCTAAAGCCTGTGGCATGGCGGAAAGCACCTTCTTTGGGAAAGCGAAAAAGCTGGAAAAGAATTGATTTTTAGGGAAATGTGATGAATTTGGAAAGGTGTACTTTTTCGAGTTGCTTATTTCTGGGTTTGTTGAAAGATATTTTATCACAAAACTTAGTTTATTTCAAGCAAAAATTGGTAAAAATATACAAAAAATGACAAAAAATTTCTAACTCGAAAAAGTACACTTTTTAGAATTAATTATTATAAATTATGAAAATAGATAATAAAACATATAATTTAATAAAGACAACTTTTAATGAATTAAGCTATGAAACAGGTGGCATTTTAGGAGGCTATAAGGGAGTTATTACCCATTTCCAAGAGGATTTGGGAAGAAAATCATTTGATACAGGCAGTTATACCCCAAACATAGCATGGTTAAATGAGCATATAAAACAGTGGGCAGGGAATTCAATTCAGTTTTACGGTATTATACATAATCACTTGACTCAAACAGAAAAATTATCAGGAGAAGATAAAATATATATAGAAAAAATTATGAAAAGTATGCCGGCATATATTAATGAATTATATTTTCCACTGGTATTGCCAAAGGAAATTTTAGTAGCTTTTAGTGCAAAAATTGTTGAAAATGAAATAATTATCAGAAAAGATAATATATTTGTGAAAAAAATTGTGAAAAATAGATAAAGATAGGAATATAGATACGGAAATCATTAAAAAATGATTTTATAAATGAAGAAAGGAGGATGTAGCAATGCAGGAAAAGAAAGTTAAAACGGAGTGTATAAAACTTCCGGAAGGAAAATTTTGTGGACATAACTGCTCAGATGGATGTCGTTATTGGGAACCTGGGAGAAAGGACAGTAATGGACGTCAATATTGCAGGCATTATGATTCGTATTATTACCCGTCGGAACGGCAGGGATGTTTATCCTATGAGTAATAACAATTGTTTCTGTTGGAATTAGCAGGATTCCATTCTGGCAGTATGGAAAATTTATATTGTCAGAATGGAAGTGCGAAAGTGATATGAAAATATTATGGAGGTAAAAATGCAATATGAATGAAGAAACATTGTTTGCATCACGATCGATGAAGGATTTTAAAAAGATTTCTGCTATAGTAATTGCAATATTCTTTGGTGGTGTGGGTGTAATTACTACAGTGATTTGGTTAAATGATGATTCCATTATTAAAGATAATGGAATTTTAATATTTGGTTGGCTTCCATTGGTAGTTATAGAAATAATTTCTGCATATGTTTTCTCATATTTAGTAAAAAAAGCAGAAGGTTATTCGTTAGTAATTACCAGTCAGAGAGTAATTATAAAATATCCAGAGAAAAAAATGGAGATACCACTTCAAGAAATTAATGTAGTAGATTGGAGTAGTTTTTTTTCATATATTTTTTATACAGAAACTGTTCATTATAAGGCAAAATGGATTTGGGGCGCTGGTGGGCGAGAATTGCATAAATATGTAATGAAATGGAAAGAAATTTATCAAAAGCAGCATTAATCTGAGAATAGACTATTGAGAGGAGTATGTTATGGGGTTTTATTTTTTGGATTTTGTGAAGAATATGATTAAGAAAAATAATATAGGTGTTTGTATATGGTTGACACTAAATACAATTTTTGTTTCGCTTATATTAGGAGATTGTTTTGGCGGCGGTGTATCAGGTATTTTTTTAGGATTTTTGGTATATATCATTATTTTGGGAGTATCCTTATCTCCATTTGGAGAGTTTATATTACGATTTCAGAATAATTGTAAACCGATATCCAGAATTGATTATAAAGAGCGTTTGGAACCATTGTTCAGGGAAGTTTATGAAAAAGTAAAGCGCAGCAATCCTGAAATTCCTGATGATGTAAAGCTTTATATAGTGGAAGATGAAGATGATCCAAATGCATTTGCAACTGGCAGGAGGACAGTGTGTGTAACAAAAGGGCTGCTGCGTTATCCGGATCGGTATATAAAGGCAGTTCTTGCACATGAATTTGGACATTTGGTACATAAGGATACGGATGCTATCTTGATTATTGCAGTTGGAAATCTTATTGTGAATATATTTTTCTTTATTTGCAGGGTATTTACAAAAATTCTTACAACAATGATTGTAATTCTGTTTGGATTTGTATCCAAAAGTGCGGTATTGACCATATCTGCATGGATTTATAAAATTTTTATAGACTTTTTATTGATAACTTTGATGGGAATATGGACGAGAATTGGAGTATTGTTATGTTTGTATTCATCAAGAAAAAATGAAAATAAGGCGGATGAGTTTTCTATGAAACTGGGATTTGGCATAGAGCTTTGTGAGTTTTTGGATGGTCTTGGAGCATCTCATGCGAGAGGATTGTGGGCAGCTTTAAATTCATCCCATCCAAGTAACGATTCCAGAATTGCATATTTGCAGGAGCTTGGATGTGCATATAAAAGGCAATGGTAAAAGATAGGAAATAGTATTCATTTAAATCAGAAAAGTTGATGGTAATCATGATTTAATAACAGGAGTCATCATGAATACAGAAAAAATGAGAATTTGTCCTAATTGTGGGCATACAGAAGATGCTTATACCTTTTATTGTACAGAGTGTGGGACTGCGACTATAGCAGCAGTGAGTGAAGAAGTTTTATCTGTTGAAAAAAATAAGAATACAGGAGAAGAGGCTGTGTATGCGAAAGAAGAACGGGATACTGAAAGTGAAGGGGAAATTGCAGATACAGAGGAAGAAAAGCAGAACTCTGAAAAAGAGATTTTGTCTATAGTAGAAAATGATGATCAACTTGTGAAACAGGAAAGAGCGAATAAAGAGTGTGAAGAGAATGATAGCCAAAATCTTGTTGATATAAAAAAGAAAAAGAAACATTGGATTTTACAAACGATAATTGCTATATCATTATTTTGGGCATTTTATTCAAAATTTATCGTGACAGATAAAGAAACAGAGTCTTTAAAAAATGAAAATAACACTACAGAAGTGCAGCAAGAGCAGGAAAATGATATAGAAGAAGAATCAGTTAATGCTGTTGTAAAGAAAAGTAACATAGATAAAGATGAAGAAAAGGAAACAACAAACACATCTAATAAAAATAAAAAAGAAAAACAAAAAAGTTCCGATGAATATATTCTTCCTGATAGCGACTCCAGTTATTTGAGCATGAAGGATTTAAAAGGATTATCGAAAAAAGAATGCAGATTAGCAAGAAATGAATTATTTGCAAGACATGGGAGAAAGTTCGATGATGAAGAGCTTCAGAAATACTTTACTTCTAAAAGCTGGTATCATGGGACAATTGAGCCGGAAGATTTCAATGAAAATGTCTTTAATAAATATGAAGTGGCTAATCGGGATTTCATTGTAAAATATGAAGAAAAAAAGGGATATCGTTAATATCCTTTTAAGATAAATATTTAAGGAGGACAATTATGAAAAATCAATGGAACTTAAAAAAAATTTTTCTTATCATGTTTTTTTGTATACTGATGATTGCAGGGTGTGGAAAAGAAAATAAGGAAGAAGAGAACACAATAACCAAAAAAACAGAGGATACCAGACAACAAACAAGTGCCGATAAAGTGGATCAGAGTAATTTAGATGTTGTCTTTGTTATGGATAAGAGTGGTTCGATGCTGAAATCAGATAAAGACAGAGTTGCTGTTACCGGAGCTAAAATGTTTTTGGATATGATGCGTAATACAGGTTCTCATGTAGCGGTTGTTGATTTTGCAAGCAAAGCCAATGCTTCTGATTTAATAACAGTGGTTGACAGTGAAAAAAATAAAGATTATTTAAAAGAATATTTGGATGATATAAAATATGGTTCCGGGGTTACTGATTATGGACTGGCATTGAAAAAAGCAGTTTCTGTTTTAGGTAATGCAGAGGGAAATAATCAAAAGACAATTTTGTTTTTTACAGATGGTAATTTAAATACAGGGAAAAAAAGAAAGTTATCTGAAGCAAAAACAGATATAGAAAATGCAATTGATGAGGCTCAAAAAAAAGGATATAAGGTTTATTGTATTGGGCTAAATAACAATGAAAAGGTGGATAAAGTAACTTTAAGTAAAATTGCTTCTGATACAGATGGAAAATATTATATTATTAATAAAGCTTCCGAATTATTAAAAACATTTAATTCTATATTTACAGATATAGGAAGTATTAATGAAACAAAGTTAGGCACAATCAATGGAAAAGGGACGGTTACATTTAATGTTGATAATGAAAATGTAGCAGAGGCTAATGTTGTAATATTATCGAATTCTAAATTATCAGATGTAAAATTATATAATCCAAAAGGGAAAAAAGTAAAACTGGATGGGGAAGATTATGTTTACACTTCCGGGAAAAAATATTCTGTTTTAAAAATAGTAAAACCAGCAGCAGGAAAATGGAAAATTTCTGTAAAAGGGGCAAAGAAAGATAAAATTCAGGTAAGTCTTGTATATAATTATGACTTGTCAATACAGGCAGATGCAGCAGTAGACAAGGCTCAAAGAGGAGGTATTATTACAATTTCATCTTCTTTGTTAAATAATGGGGAATCTGTTACAGGAAAAGCTTTTTATAAAAAACTACAGGCAACTGCCAAAATAACTATAACACAGAATGGGAAAGAAATTTCTTCCGATAGTGTCAAAATGTCTGCCGGAAACAAGGGATTTACAGCAGAAATGAAAATGGGTGAGATTGGCGATTATACGATTACCGTACATATAGAGGATAAGGGATGGTATCGTGACAGTGAAAAAATGACTGTTTCTGCCAAGAAATTACCTGTAGAACAAGTAAAAAAATTGTCAGAAGTTAATTTAAAAAAAGGGGCAACGAAAAAAATTGACTTACTTGATTATTTTACAGATCCAGAAGGAGAAGAAATCGCTTTTGATATGGCATTAAACGGAAAAGATAATGATAAAATTACAGAGATTTTGGAAGATTCTATTTTGACCATATCAGCAAAAGAGGCAGGCAGTGAAAAAATAGATATTGCGGTATCAAATGGGTATGGAGAGGATGAAGTAATAACAATAAAAATAAAGGGAGAAACATTTCTTTCAAAGTATGGCTTTGGGATGGTTGCTGCAATTGTTGCTGCGATAGCAATTGTTATAATAATTATTTCAGCATATTTAAGCAGACGCATGAAAGGAAGTATTAGTATTGTATTAAATTATGAAGAAAATAACCAAGAGGCAGGAACGATAGGGAGTAAAGAATATGCAATTGATCAGGATATTCGTTTGGCATCTCTTGGGGCTTATGGTTTTACAGCCTCTCATTTATTGAAGGCATTTGGTAAATTTTATCGTAATTCTGTATTAGACAGCGGTGATTATGATAGTGTGGAAAGGGAGGCTCTCGAAAAATTAAAACAGGTAACTTTTAAACCGGTCAGTAAAGGGCATTCTTTTCAGGTAAAGAAGAAAAAAGGAAAAGAAATTGTTTTTTTGGGTGAAAGTTATGAAGAGAGCAGCCAAAATGTAAAGAAAATTGCTATAAAATCAGGAGAAGAAAAGAAATTTGGAATTAAGGCAGAACTTTCCAATAAAAATAATTTAAAAATAAAAATGGTTTATAAGTTTTAGATTATTTATTGATAACATCTCATAATCATAAAGTTGATTTTTGAGTGTTATAAAGGTAAAAAGTGGATTTAAAGGAGGTGAGTGTATGAAAGAAAAATTATCGTCATTAAAAAAGAAAAGCATTAAGAGAAATAAACCAAGAAATTAAGTAATAATAATTATAATGCTTGAGAATTGTCTAACAGGTCACATTACATTATTTAGTATTTAGTAATGTGACTTGTTAGAAAATATTGATGGATAATATTTAATTGGTATGAATGATAACATAGAAGTTTTAAACAGAATAATGTTACAAGTATGAAAGGCGAGTTAATTATGTATAGATATATGGTAAGAAAAGAGTATTTTGGTGCTTATGTTTATGATAGAAAAGAAAAAATGTATTTATTGTTTGATAAAGATTCTTATGATATATTTAATAAAATAGATTCTGATGATACTTTTGTTAATTATATTGAAAAAGATATTTTAGAAGTTTTAAATAATGAAGAATTCATATTAAGAAATAAAAAAAATTTTTACATAGTTGATAATGGAGAATATAAAAATGTATTTTCTGCTCCTATGAGAATGCACTTACTTTATACTAAATCATGTAATTTAAATTGTATACATTGTTTTTCACATAGGGAAAATAAAAATCATGTACAAGAAATGTCGTTTTACGATAAAATTAAAATTATAGATGAAATGAAAAAAATAGGAATGTGTGAAATATTAATTGGTGGAGGGGAACCTTTTATAAAAGATGATATTTTTGAGTTTATTAAAGAATGTAATAATAGAGATATAATTGTTAAAATTTTTACAAATGGATTATTATTTAATGATAAAAATTTTTCAAATATAGTTAATGCTAAAATTGAATATTTGGCGGTTAGTATAGATGGTTCTGATAATAATATATATAAAAATACAAGAGGTATAGATGGACTTCCAATTATAAAAGATAATATTAAAAAATTAAAAGAAAATAAATGTAAGTATAAAATTCTTGTATCTACGACTATAAATCATCATAACTGTATTGAACCAGAAGGTTTTTTGAAATTAATGGTAGAAACAGGAGCAGATCGATTAAAAATTAGAGCGACTAAGCCAAATGGAAATATTATAACTAATCATGATGTAATGGTTACGCCAGAAGAGTATAAGGAATTTTTAAGAACTATACAAAAACTATACAATAATTCATATAAAGATAAATTTCAAATGGATATTACATGGGGAGATTTTAGACTTTTTTATGATGTTGAAACAGATGAGATAAAGGTGCTTGATGCAGATTTACCATATGATTTGTATGGTTGTGTAGCAGGAAAGACAGCAATGTGTATAGATGCAGAAGGAATTGGAAGTCCTTGTGGCTTTTTACCTGCAAATTTGCAGCCGAAAAGAGAAGAAGCAAATGTACTAAAGCATGGGATATTAAAAGTATGGCATGAATGTAATAGTTTTAAAAAGTTAAGAGAATTAAAAGGAAATGAACAATGTATACAATGTGATTTATATGAAACGTGCAGAGGAGGATGTATAGCAAGAAATATATTTGTTGGGAATAAAGCAGACGGCGTAGATCCATGGTGTATAAAAAAATATTTTCCTATAAGGGTGAATATAAATGAAAATTGACTTTGAAGTTTGGAAGTTTAAACAAAAGTTTCAATATTATATAAAGGATTTTATAGCAGTATTAAATCCAAATTCACAATATAATTTTAATGATTTTTGTTTTTGGAGAAAGAAAAAAATATATAGAAAAAATTCTGTAAGAACGTATTATATTATAAGAAGAAGAAGTGGACGTGGGAAAATTCAAGGGACACAAACTATGGGAATTTGTGGCATATTATTATTTAATCTAGCAGATATTTTATATGCAGAAAAAAAGGGTTATATTCCTGTGATAGATATGAAAAATTATTCAAATACATATCTTAGAAATGAAGATATTGGAAAATATAATGCTTGGGAATTTTTTTTCGAGCAAGATTATACAGAAATTGAAAAAAATTACAAAGATAATATTATATATAGTGATGGAATTTTAAATAATGATATGTTTGGATATGATCAATTAATGGAGTCAGAATATGATAAGCTTGATATAAGAGTATGGAAAAAAGTCTTTAATAAGTATATTACTTTTAATTCAATTGTAGAGATGAAAGCTAAGATATATTGTCTTAAAGAAAAATTTTCTACTTTAAAAGTATTAGGAGTTTTATGCAGGGGTTCTGACTTTTTGCATGAGCATCCAAAAAATCATCCAATACAACCATCCGTAGAGATGGTAATAAAAAAGATAGATGAATTTCAACAAAAACAAAGATATGACAGAATTTTTCTTGCAACAGAAGATAAGAATATATATATAAAATTAAAAAATGAGTATAAAGATCAATTAATGGTTTTAGAGGAGCCTGATATATTCTATAAGTCAGGTTATTATGCTGACAATATACCAGATAGTACATATGAAAGAAGAAAAAATGGAATAAACTATTTAACCAATATTATTATTTTAAGTAAATGCAATTCATTGATTGGAGGAATAACATCAGGAATGATTGTAACATTATTGTTAAATGAAAATTTTGAAGAAATCTATTATTGGAGATTAGGATATTATAATTAAAAGTTTTGAGAAGAGGATTAATATGATTGCAACAATAATTGGAAGAGGTCATTCAGGAACACGATTATTATCTCGTTTATTGAATGAAAATGGTTTTTATATGGGAAGTAAAATAAATTCTTCAGGAGATAAGATTCCTCCGGATAAATTATATGAATCATGTAAGATTTTTTCGAGATATGTAAGATATATTGGAAATAATTCTTGGAATTTTACTCAGGCATTAGAATGTCAAATACCGAATGAATTTATAAATTTGATTAAAAGCTATTTACAGGATGTTATTAATAGTAATTATATGTTAAAAGGATGGAAATTGCCAGAAACTACTTTAATTTATCCATGGATAGTAAGATTATACCCTGATATTAGATATATTTATATTATCAGGGATCCTAGAGATTGTATTATGAAAAGGCATGTTACAGATGATTTGAAGGAGTTTGGAATTAAATATAGTATAAGTAATAATGATGAGATGTATAAGAGAGCTATAAGTTGGCTATATCAATATGAAATTATAAAAAAAACGCCAAAACCTAAATTTTTTTATGCAATAAGATTTGAAGATTTAATAGAACATACAGAAAAGATATGTAGAGATTTATCAATTTTTTTAGGAGTGAAATTGGATTGTCCAAGTGTAAATATAGAAGCTGCTTATAGATATAAAAAATGTGAAAGTGTTCAAACTTTTTCATTTTGGAAAGAGGCACTTGAATTATATGATTATGAATACAGATAATAGTGATAAGATGTAAATTAAAATTATTAAAACTTAATATGAAAATTTAAAAAATCTGCCGCTGTTATTACCAAGAACTGGTGAAGGTTTTTTATGGCATAGTAAAAAACATGAGTAAAGAAAAGGAGATTTTATCATGGCTTTATCAAAAAGAGAAATGGAAATTTTGGATGAAATGAGTTTTGAAAAAGGCGGCGGTTATATGCGTTTTGCGCAAAATCAATATTGTGTGACTGCTGCAGATGAGGGTTTTTTGTTCCTTGGGCTTGGCGGAAAGGGAGGAAAAGTTTTAAAAGAATTAAAAGCAGGAATATATAAAAATTTTCAATTTGAAGATGGAAAGACACATCCGGATAATATGGAGTTTCTGGCAATTGATACTGATGAAGCAGATTTAAATCAGCTTTGTAGGAGCAGTAATGGAGAAATAGGTTTGGAAATGGTTTCGGGAAACGAAGAAATCTGTCAGTTATATGATGCAGATGCTGCAGTACTTTTGAAATTTAAAAATCAGGGTTTAATACCGAAAAATATATCTTCTTGGTTAACAAAGGATATGGGAGCTGCATTACAGGGAACAGGAGCAGGGGGTATCCGGCAGGCGGCGAGATATCTTCTTTTTAGCAACGGTTTTTCAAGAGTAAGAAAAGGAATTGAACATAAATTAAGTAATTTACATAAAACAATAGTGGAAACTGAAAATCCTGTTTTAAATATATTTATTTTTGCAGGAATTGGTGGTGGTACCGGTAGTGGGACGATTATAGATATACCATATATTGTCAGAGAAATTTGTGCCAGAAATTCCTGGGAATGCAAAATATCGGGATTTTTAATGATGCCGGATACTTATGGAAGAGGTGTAAGAGATAATGCAGCAATATGGAGAAATGTCAGAAGAAATACTTATGCGGCATTAAAAGAAATCAATTATTATATGACATTGGAATTTTTAAAAGGAACGGCAAAATTTCAATATGAATATAGGGAAAATTTTAAAATTGAACACAGCTCCATGGAAAATATTTTTAACACTTGTTATTTGGTAACAGGAAAAAAGGAGAGAGGAGGCGAAATGACAGAGCCGGATAAAGAAATCCAAAGAGTTGTGGCAGATACGGTGATGAATTTAGTGAAAAAAAGTACAAATGTTGAATTCCTTATAACTTCTTTTATGGATAATAGTTGGGGAGTAATTAGGGCGGTAATGGGAATGTATAATCAGGTTCCAAAAGACAGTAATTTTGCGTTTAATACAATCGGCTATAGCAAGATTACTTTACCATTAGAGCAGATGTTTACCTATACAGCCAATCAATTCTATCAGGACTTAAAGGATGCATGGTCTGTGCAGGCGACCCAGCAGGAAGTAGAGCAGACTCTTGGTCAGTTCCGTCTTTTACCTGAAAAAATTTATGAAGATATCTTGAGAAAATCAACTAAAAATATGCTGGGAATTGGGGATGTGGATACCCCGTCAAAAGAAGATATTTCCAGTGGAGTGTATTATAGTAATATTAAGAGTCAGTGGAGAAATTTTAATGTTGGGTTTATTAATGCAATTGAAGCCGCCTCTAATCTTGTGGCGTCTGATTTGGCAGGACAGTTGGATCATTATCTTAAAAAAGTATTATTGGAAAAGGGATTTTTTTATGCTGTTGAATTACTGAGTGGGAGAATTGAGGGGGATTATGTAATCAATGGTATGCTGACACGGCTGCAGAATGAATTTATTGACAGCGTGCATGATTTTCAGGCAACGCAAAATAATATGCGTGATCAATATAAAAGAGAGCGGATGCAGTTAGAAAAAAATCCTCCTATGTTGTGGAAGGGTGGTTGGATAAAAGCTTATCAGGAAATCTGTGTAAATGAAATGAATTGTGATACAAATAATCTGGTATGGGGACAGGCAGAAAAAGTATTAAACCAGATAATTGCCCATTTAAAAAAGAAAACAGAGGAATGGGGAAGGTATCAGGAAATCCTGCAGTATCTTGGAACGATTATGGAGAAAAATTACAGCATGGCAAAAGAGCAGACTATCGGGGATGCTCATGCAGTGCAGTTATTGGATATCAGTAAGAACGATCAACAGACGCAGAATTTCCTGGACTGGCTGGCTGAACAGGTGTGCGCTGTTAGCCAGGATGTGAAAGAAGCAAGGGCAGGCAGATTGGTGACAGCAATGCTGGAGACGAGGAAGTATTGGATGGAGTCAGAAAAGGAAGAAGGTTTTCAACCGGTAAGAGTATTAGTGGAATTTATAGAAAATGAATTCGATTTTTTGAAAAATATGACGTTGCAGGAATTTGTAAATATATATTTTGATGGAAATATTGATAATAGGATTGAAAGCATTTTTAATGATTTAATGTCAAAAGGAGAATTACTGGCTGCGCCAAGTAATGGATTTCCTTGGTTTGATTGGGTTCGCCATAGTTATATTACTGTTCCTAATGGGGCAGGCAATATCACAGCAGCAATAAAAAAACAGGCTGCAGATAATGGAATTCAAGAAGTAGTGTGTCAGAATATGAATACAATTAGTTATATTAATGTTAGTTGTGGGCTTCCTGCGTATGCATTTGCTGATATTGCAGATTATGAGCAGGTATATGAAGAAGTGGTCGGGAATTCAAAAGGGCTTCATATCAGTGAAACTAAAGATGAAAATTTAAAAGAACTTCCGCCATTATTACCAAGTGGAGCATGGAATTTTTTGAGCAAATTTAATGAAAGAGAGTCTGAATTTTTAAATGAAAAGTATGAAGGAGAAGGATATGAAAATATTGTAAAAAAATATTTGAAAATGGGCATTATTTGGTGGGAAACAGCAGAGGGTTATTCTGCTTATTATATTCCAGAAGAAAGTCGTATAACGAAGGAACAAATTGTGGGATGGTGTCGGACTCAGTATTTACAGGATAATGAAAAACCAGATATGGAAAGCTTTAAACAAAAATTTGATAAAGAATTTAAAGATGAATATAAAAATTTAATAAGTATACCAGTAAGCATTGATACTTTTAATTTGCAAGAGCCTAATTCAGAAAAAGGATTGCAGGAGTTTATGAGGTATCATGTTGCATTGATGAAAAATTTGAAACCGATATGTGAAGCATTTAAAGAATGTGAGAAAATGATAGAGAAAGCAAAGATGGAGAAATAATAGAAAGTTTAAAAGAACTTCATATTAGTGAAAATCTAAAAAACTTTGACTATTGTTACAAGAAACAGGCATAGATTTTTATAAGTACAGCATGAAAGTATAAATACAAAGAAAAGGAGATTTTATTATGGCTTTATCAAAAAGAGAAATGGAAATTTTGGATGAAATGAGTTTTGAAAAAGGCGGCGGTTATATGCGTTTTGCACAAAATCAATATCGTGTGGCTGCTGTAGATGAGGGTTTTTTGTTCCTTGGGCTTGGCGGAAAAGGCGGAAAGGTTTTAAAGGAATTAAAAGCAGGAATATATAAAAATTTTCAATTAGAGGATGGAAAGACACATCCGGATAATATGGAATTTTTGGCAATTGATACTGCTGAAAATGATTTATATCAGCTTTGCGGGAGCAGTAATGGAAAAATAGGTTTGGAAATGGTTCCGGGAAATGAGGAAATCTGTCAACTATATGATAAACAAACAGCAGACTTATTAGCCGCTCCGAAAAACATGATACCGAAAAGAATATCTTCATGGTTGGTAGAAGGTATGAATACTGTATTAAAAAATGATGGAGCAGGTGGTTATCGGCAGGCAGGAAGATTGCTTCTTTTTGGTGAAGAAGGTTTTTCAAGGGTAAAAAACGGAATTAAACATAAATTAAGCAATTTACGTGAAGTAGCGAGGAATAATCGTGATTTAAATATTTTTATTTTTGCAGGAATTGGTGGCGGTACTGGTAGTGGGACAATTATAGATATGCCGTATATTATTAGGGAAATCTGTGCCGAACAGAAATGGGGTTGTAAAATAACAGGTTTTTTGATGATGCCAGATACTTATGCAAAAGAAACTGCAAACGAGTCGGCATTATGGAGTAATATTAGAAGAAATGCTTATGCGGCATTGAAAGAAATTAATTATTATATGTTGTTGGAATCCTTAGAAGGATCGGCAGAATTCCAATATGAATATGGAGAAAAATTTGAAATTGAGCATAGCTTTAAAAAAGCGATTTTTAACACTTGTTATTTAGTAACAGGAAAGCAGGAGAAAGGAGGTGCAATGACAGAGCCGGATAAAGAGAGCCAAAGAGTTGTGGCAGATACTGTGATGAACTTAGTGAAAAAAAGCACAACAAGTGATAATGAATTTCTTGTAGATGCCTTTATGGATAATGTTCCTGGAACGATTGCAGCAAAAGTGAATATGGAGGATGATATCTCTAAAGACAGTAATTTTACTTTTAATACAATTGGATATGGCAAGATTACTTTACCATTAGAACAGATGCTTACCTATACAGCCAATCAATTCTATCAGGACTTAAAGGATGCATGGTCGGTGCAGGCGACCCAGCAGGAAGTAGAGCAGGCTCTTGGCCAGTTCCGTCTTTTACCTGAAAAAATTTATGAAGATATCTTGAGAAAATCAACTAAAAATATTCTGGGGATTGGGGACGTGGATACCCCGTCAAAAGAAGATATTTCCAGTGGAGTGTATTATAATAGTAATATTAAGAGCCAGTGGAGAAATTTTAATGTTGGGTTTATTAATGCAATTGAAGCCGCCTCTAATCTTG
>CANQNA010000014.1 GCA_947625005.1 uncultured Bacilli bacterium | reverse complement strand
CTAACAATAATTGGAATTGTGTTAGGCTTATGCTTTGGATATGTGCTAAATTACTACATCCTTGGCACTTGTGAAATTAACATGCTTAGATTTACTAAAACAATTAACCCAATAAGCTACGTGTACTCAGTAGCAATTACAGTGGTATTTACAGTAATTGTAAATATAGCAACATACTTCTCTTTGAAGAAGATTAACATGATAGAGAGCTTGAAGAGTGTAGAGTAGAGAAAAAACGACAAAAAATAGCAGGTTTTAGACCTGCTATTTTTGCTGTAATGTAGAAATATGTGAAAAGCTGTGATATAATATGTCATCATAAGTAGAAAAAATGCCATGGAAGAAAATTATAAAAAATAAACAGGTATAGTATGAATAATAGAAATATATAAGGAAAAAGAGGTGATGATAAATGCAGTCAAAAATTGTAGTAAGTGGTAATATAATTAGTGAACTTTCAGAAAAAATACCATCTAATATAATAGCATTAAATGAATTATTAAAAAATTCTTATGATGCAGGTGCAACAAAAGTAATAGTGGAATTTGATCAAACTAGCAAAAGATTAGTTATAAAAGATAATGGATGTGGTATGGATAAAGAGGATATAGATGTGCTATTTCACATATCAACAAGTGAAAAAAGGTATGGTAGCATAAACGAATATCATAGGTATACGCAGGGATCAAAGGGACTAGGCTTTTTATCTGTATTTAAATTTGGAGATAAAGTTATATGGAAGACTAAAAAAAATAAAGGGTTTGTGTTTGAAATAAACTATAAAGATTTAATAGCGTTTGACAATATATCAGAATGTAATGTAGAAATAAAAGAATTGGATAATATAAGTAACGGAACCGAGATAGAGATTGAGTTAAATGAATATAATATTAGAAAATTAGAAGAATATTTTAATAATAAGAAAACCTTAGAGAAAATTATTAACGCGTTTGATGATAAAAAATTTGAAGTTGAAGTAAATATTGATGGTAATATATATTCAAGTAATAATAATTATTCGATAAAGGAGTGCTTACCAGAAAGACAAATGTTTTATGTAACGTATAACTCTGATGAGCAGATAATAAATTTTTATCACAAGAATAAAATAATAAAAAGCATAAAATATAGTTTTAACTCTGATAAATATAAATTGGACATAGAATTACTAATATATAAATTAAGATCAGGAGATAAATCAAAGATTAATGAGCTCTTTCATAACAATGCTGATGATTTAACACCATTGATTTATGTTAATTCTAATTTGTTTAATAATTACGAAATATTTGATCCTAATATTATGAGAAATGTAAAATCATCTAGTGTTTTAAATCAGATGATAGGATATATTAGAATAATAAGTGATGATGAAAATATTAACTTTAATTCAGACAGAACACAATTTTTACAAAATGAATTGACAGATGAGATAATAAGGTTTTTAAAGGAAATAAATATCAAAATACAAGTTACCGGTTCAGAGTACAAAGAAGACTTTAGAAATACTGACTTTTTAATAGATAAACAATTTGAAGTTAATAAAGATAAAAAAGAATATATAGATAATAACTTTATTTTTAAAGATTTCATAGAAATTAAAGAAAATGAAGATACAATTGAGTATAGTTTTTTTGAAAATAAAAAGCTAATAGAAAAAAATGATAAAAATACAGAAAAAAAAGTAGTACCAGCAATAATAAAATTAAAAAAATATATACTAGAACTAGATATTAATTTTGGACAAATTGACCTACATAGTCTGATAAAAGAAGCAAAAGATAGTAATGGTAATGATATAAAAGATAAAATTAGTATTTCAGAAGATGATAATATAATACCAAATGGAATATTACAAAGCGTGGAACATGAGTGTCTGAAAGAAATTAAATATTTTTATGATGATCCTAATACAGGTTTAGTATTTGCAAAAATGCAACTATTCTTAAAGGAAAATAAAAGTGAATTAAAGGCATACTCTTCTAAAATACCATTGATATATATAAATGCAAGAAATAGTTATAAAATAAGTTATAACATTTTTATTGATAAAATATATAATGAAATAAATCAATTAAATTTTGAAAAATATAAAGAAGTTATAGCCTGCGCTTTAAGATCTTTATATGATATTAGTATAGATAGTTTGAGAAAGGAAACTAAATTAATAGGAAAAATAAATTTAAATGAAAGAGACTTGGCAGATAATGTGAAAAATGTCATTGATTTTATAAAATCTAATAATAATTATATAACAGAAATAGCTAATAGTACGTGTATTAGTTTTAAAGACTTAAAAAACATATTAAAACCAAATGAATATTATGATGCAGTTAAAAATGCCCATTTGGGAGCACATCATTCTACAATGATTGTATCGGATATGCAAATTAAGGATTTAGGAAAGAAAACTGGAACTTTTTTAGTAATAGTTAATGAAATAATAAATAATAAAAAAATAATATAAAAACCCTGGATTTTTAAAATTTAATTTGATATAATTTTAAAGAGAGGTAACAAATGAAAAATATAGATATATCTTATAAAAATTACAGTAAAAAAAATGATATACATGGAACTGTTTTATATCCTGCAGTAATGGTAGCTCCTATGCAAAAAAAAGTATTAGAGGAATTGATAAAAGAAACAGAAGTGAAATCTATATTTGATCCTTTCCATGGCTCAGGAACAGCATTATATGAGGCTATGGAAATTGACCCTGAAATTTATTTGACTGGTTGCGATATAAATCCATTAGCAAATTTGATAACTAAGGTAAAGTTGCAAGGAATTAGTAAGGATATAGATGTAAGTATTAAATGTTTAATAGACAATTTAAAACTTGATGACTACGATAGTTCATACACATTTGATAATATGGATAAATGGTTTAGAGAAGATATTTCTGAAAAGTTGAAAAAGATAAGGAGTGCAATTATAAAAGTAGACAATGAAAAAGACAGAATGTATTTCTGGTATATACTATGTGATATTGTGAGAAAATATAGTAATACAAGAAGCTCTACATATAAATTACATAAAAAAGAAGAAAAAGTAATTAATAATATGGATGATAATGTAATAGAGAGCTTTATACGAAATATAGAAAGGTATAAGAAAGAATTTTGTAAAAGTACAGAAAAATTTACTTTATATAAAAAAGATATTAATGAAATTATAGATGATTTTGATATTAGGCAATTTGATATTTCAATAACGTCACCACCATACGGTGAAAATGCAACTACAGTTCCATATGGACAATTTTCCATTCTATCACTTCTTTGGATTGATAGAAAGGACTTAGAATTGGAAGGATGGGAATATGACACATATTCTAAAATAGACTATAAAAGTCTTGGAGGAATGAACAAAACTGTAAAATTAACAGACTTTGAAAAAAGTTTAATAGAGCCGTATTTAATAAATATTAGCAATAGAAAATCTAAAAAGGTACTTAATTATTTTAATGATTATTTCTTTTTCTTAAAAGAATTATGCAGAGTAACAAATAAATACATAGTAATGACATTAGGTAATAGAAGTGTGGATAAAGTAAAGATAAATTTAACAGATATAACAAAAAAATTTTTAGAAAAGAATATGTTTAAAACCTTAAATGTTATGGAGAGAGAAATACCTATAAAAAGAATTCCAAAAATTACTTCTAAAGTTGGAAATGAATCGGTATCATCTATGAATAATGAATATATAATTATCAGTGAGAGAATACAGTGAAATATTAAAAAGAATCTAAGTCAATAGTTGGGGTAAAAATAGCCCAAAACCCCAGAATCATTAGAAGAAGGATTTAGAAACAGATCCTTCTTTCTTTGGCGTTATAGAAAACCACTTCAATTATATCCGTAGTTTTTAATTGGTGATATAAAAAGTGGCTGTAAAAAATCTCATTTTTATTGTGATGTAGAAATATATGTAAAGTTATGGTATAATGTCAAAAAATTAGAGATGATAAAAGTGAGTAAATATTTTAAAAAAGATAAAGTAAATGGCCAAAAGAACCTTGTGTAAGAAGAATGATATAAAAAATTTTGGTCAAGTATTTATAGCTAATTATAACCATATAAACGCTTTAAATAATATTAGGAGGAGATAAATGGATTCTTTAAAAATTAAAGAAAATGATTTTATTGAACTGTTTAAAAAATATGAAAATTTAACTAAAGAAGTATATAGAAAAAAATATGGTATGGAGTATAGAGGACGTGATCTGAAAGAAGTATCAATTGTAAATATATCACAAGAACTGTATAGTAAAGGAGTTTTTCCATATAGAAATAAATTTAATATTATTCAATGTTGTGCAGAAGTACGTAATTTATGCTCACATGAAAATAAAATAAATGGTAAAGATATAGTAGAGCCAAGTATATATTTATATAATGAATTAAAAAATATAATAAATGAAATAGAACATCCAAAAAAAATATATGATATTTCTATAAAAATAAATGATATTTATAGAAAAGAATTACAGGACAACGTTAAAGAAGCAATAGAAATGATGAATAATAAGAAATATACACATATACCAATAGTAAAAAATGGTGTATGCGTAGGAATATTTGGAGAAAAAACGCTATTTGATTATTTGGTAGAAAATGAAGTTGTGGAGGTAGATAGTAAAACAAAATTTGAAGAACTGAGCAGTTACTTATCTTTAAAAAGAAACAATGGAATAGTTAGATTTGAAAGTAAAGATATGACAGTTGAAGAATTAATAAAAATTTTTAAAAAGGATTTTAATGATGGACAAAAGTTGGAATGTATTTTAATTACTCAAAGTGGTAAAAATAATGAAAAATTGATTGGGCTATTAACTATATGGGATATTTTAGGAAAATATGTAGACTAAATATAAAAAAATAATTTAAAATTTAAAATCATAAATTTTAAAATTATTTACTAAATAATTGAAAGTTTTAGCTTAGTATTTGTTTTAGTTAGGAGGTCATAAAATATTTAAAATATCAAGTACGTTTGGAAAAGTTAAATTTAGAGGTGAAATTTATACCAAATATATGATTTAAATATGAATAGAAGTACATGAATTTTGCAAAAGATTTAAATATTTTTAATGAAATTATAAAATTAACTGGAAAAATTAAGAATACTAAAATAAGAAATCTAGTATTGCAATGATGTTGGTGAGAAAACAAGTGAAGTGGCTGAAAATATTAAGTATATTTATTAAAAAAGTGGAAAAAACAAGTGCAAAAAAAGAAAATAATCAAAAAGTGTCAGATGAACTTAAAAAGTTTAAGAAGAAAACAAAAATGTGTTATGGGATAATGGATAATACATCAAACATAAAAGAGAATATAAAACGTGTTGAAGGAGAAGAAACAGACAGGGGAATAGTGGAAAAAGTATAAAGTTATGAAATGTAAGATAAAAATCTATTCTTTGAAAAAATCAGAGAATAGATTTTTTGCCGAAAAAAGCAGAAGGATTTGATAACCAAATTTTGGTAATTTTATTGTGAAAAATGTTAATTTATGATATACATATAATATAATAGGAGTCTTGTAACATTTATAGATGCTCAGTTTGGAGGAATGGCATATGGGAAGCTCAAAATTCTTTACAAATGAACCAGAAAAGAATTTATATGATAGATTTAGTAAAGTATTAAACGCAAATACTCAATTTTTTGATGTGTTGGTAGGATATTTCAGAGTAAGTGGGTTTTATCTATTAAAAGATTCACTTTCTAAAGTTGAAAAAACAAGAATATTAATAGGGCTTAATACTGATAAGCAAATATTATCTATGCTGGAGGAAGCAAACGGAGAGGTAACAAATTTATCAAATTACGAAACAATAGAAAATTATAAAAAAAATCTTCAAGATGAATTTGAAAAATCTGATGATTCTGAAGATGTTGAAAATGGTGTTAAACAATTTGTTTATTTAATTAATTCTAAAAAATTAGAATTAAGAGTATATACAAAGCATCCAATTCATGCAAAACTATATATAATGAGAGATTTCCCCGGTCAAGTAGACAAAGGAAGAGTAATAACTGGATCTAGCAATTTTTCTCAAAATGGATTAAAGAATAATCTTGAGTTTAATGTTGAATTAAGAGATGATGACGATGTAGATTATGCTTTAGAAAAATTTGAAGAATTATGGAAAGATGCTGTTCCAGTTAATAAAGAATGTGTTGATACAATAAAAAACAAAACATGGGTAAAATCTGACATTACTCCTTATGAAATGTATTTAAAATTTTTATATGAGTATTTTAAAGAAGAAATAAATGATGATAAATTAGAATTAGAAAATAACAATAAAGATTACCCAGAAGGATTTAAACCTTTACAATATCAAAAAGATGCTGTTATTCAAGCTAAAAGGATGTTAGAGAAGCATAATGGAATATTTTTATCTGATGTTGTAGGTTTAGGAAAAACTTATATATGCGCTTTATTAGCTAAAGAATTAAATGGGGGGATTTTAGTTTTATGTCCTCCAGTATTAAAGGAATATTGGAAATCTGTTTTATTTGATTTTGGCATTAGAAGATTTTCTGTTGAATCAGAAGGAAAACTAGACAAAATAATTGAAAATGGTACAAAAAAATATGATTATGTGTTTGTAGATGAATCTCATAGATTTAGAAATGCTGGTACAGAACAATATCAAAAATTACATCAAATTTGTTATGGTAAAAAAGTTGTACTAATATCTGCAACACCACAAAATAACTATATTTCAGATATAGCAAGTCAATTATATTTATTCGAATCAAAAAATAGATCAAGTATTGTTGGAAATAGAAATCTTGAGTTATTCTTTATGAGTTTAAAAAGGGCTTTAAATTCATACGAAAAAGGAACCGATGAGTATAAAAACCAAGTTAAGTTAGCTTCTCAAAAAGTCAGAGATGAAGTTTTAAGAGAAGTGATGATCAGAAGAACTCGTTTCGAAATTATGAAGGTGTATGGTAATGACTTGGAAAAGCAAGGATTAGCATTTCCAGAAGTTTCAGATCCAGAGAAATTAACATATGAATTTAGCAGTGATACAGAAAAAACATTTGAAAAAACTCTTGAAAATATACAAAAACTTAATTATTCAAGATATAAACCTTTAAAATATGTTGTTCAGAGTGCATTGAGTTCAGATCAAAGACAACTTTTAATTGGTCAGGAAAATATGAGTGGATTCATGAAAAGTATTTTAGTTAAAAGACTAGAAAGCAGTAAATATGCATTTGAACAAACGCTAAACAGATTTATAAAATCATATAATGAATTTATTAATATGTATAATAATGGTACTGTGTGGATTAGCAGAAAATTAAGAGTTCAAGAATTGTTGGAAAATGACGATATTGATAAACTCCTTGAAGCTGTTGATAAACAAGAGGCAATGAAGTTCGAATCTAAAGATTTTCATACTAGCTTTATAAAGGATTTAAATACAGATCTTAAAATACTAAACGAATTAAAGGAATTATGGAAATCATTACAAGAAGACGATAAATTAAACTATTTTATAAAAAGAATTAGAGAAGAAAAAAATCTTATTAGTAACAAATTAGTAATATTTACAGAATCAAGTGAAACGGCTGTATATTTAAAAAATGAACTGGAAAATGCATTAGGTGAAAAAGTTCTTCAGTTTAATGGCTCAATGTCTGACTCTATAAGGGATGAAATAAAAGCTAACTTTGATTATAATTATTCAAAAGAAAAACAAAAAGATGAATATAGAATACTTGTAACAACGGATGTACTAGCCGAAGGTATTAACTTACATAGAAGTAATGTTATTATCGATTATGATCTTCCATGGAATCCTACAAGAATTATGCAAAGAGTAGGAAGAATTAATAGAGTTGGAACTCCATTTAAAAAGATATTTGTTTATAATTTCTTTCCAACAAGTAAATCAAGTGAACAAATGTCATTAGAAGATAATATTAAAACAAAAATTCAAATGTTCTATACGATTTTAGGAAATGATTCAAAATATCTTACTGAAGATGAAGAAGTAGGTGCTTTTGAATTGTTTAAAAAAGTTAATACCTCTATCCAAGAAGAAGAAATCAATGATTTAGATATGGAATTATTATATTTAAAGGAAATAAGAGAAATTAGAGATAAGAATCCAAAGCTATATAAAAAAATTAAGGAATTTCCTAGAAAAATAAAAATTGCAAGAAATAAAAAGAGTCTAAAAATAAACTTGAGTTCAAAAGACTCTGAGGGTAATGTTATTGAAGATTCAAACCAAAAACATTTAGTATCTTTTTTTAGAAAAGGTTATATAAAAAGATTTTATATAACAGGAGATAATGGAGAAAGTAGAGAAATTTCTGATATTGATGCTTTAAAATGTGTTAGAGCAGAAACAGATGAAATTGCATCAAGTCTTAATGAAGATTATTATACTTTATTAAAGAAAAATAAAGATTCTTTTGATAAAGATGAAAGAGAAGAGCGTGTTTCTGAAAGTGTTATTATAACTAAAAAAGGTACAAGCAATGTTAAAAATATAATAAAAGTGCTAAAACAAACTATAATGTTTGCAAATGAATTAACTGAAGAAGAAGTAAATAAATTAAACAAAACTATTGAGCTATTAGAAGATGGAGAGTTGCCATCTAAATTAATAAAAGAAGGAAACAAAGCAATATCTACAATATCTGGAGCAAATGATTATATTAAATATTTCAAAAACTTTTCTGCAAAAATACCAGATGTTTATTATGAAGAACACGAAAAGGTTCAAGAAGTTAAGATGAAAAAAAAGGAATTAAAAAATGAAATAATACTGTCAGAGTATTTCAACTAGGAGGTAAAATAATGAGCAATATAAGTGAAAAAACTATGCAATATATGAATTTATTAAGTAAAGATTTTGATGAAATAGATTTTTACAATTTTATTAACGACCTGCTTAATTTAACAGGTGAAGACATTTTAAATGGCGTTTGGAAAGAACCTACTTCTGAACAATATAAACACTATATAGAAAAAACTAAATTATATGCTAAATATAATACAACTAATAGAAGAGATGTTGGTGTAATCTTGATAAAAATAAAAGATAATAAAAATCCCGCAAATGCAAGAACTCTACAAAGAAATTATATTGCTCATTTATTAGAGTCCTATACATTAGATGCATGTTTAGCTGCAATTTATAGTAATAGAGAACATTCGTGGAGACTATCTTTTGTAAAAAAAGAAATATCCGTTGAAGTAGGTAAATTAAAAACAAAGGTAAGTCCTGCTAAAAGATATTCATATCTGTTTGGAAAAGATGAATTAAACCATACAGCTAAAGTACAGCTTTTAGATTTGCTCGAAAACAATGAAAAAAAATATACCATTGAAGAAATAGAAGAAAAATTTAGTGTAGAAAAAGTTACAAAAGAATTTTTTGATAATTATAAAGAGAATTATTTAAAACTATATGAAAATTTAGAAAAAAATAATGAATTTCAAGAGGAGTCCAAGATGTATGGATTTACTACAGAAGAATTTGCTAAGAAATTAATGGGACAAATTGTATTTTTATATTTCTTGCAGAAAAAAGGATGGTTAGGGGTTTCATTAGTTCCAAAAGAAATAACAGTTGAAGAATATAATAAGTTTTATAATAAAGAAGATATAAATGGTAAAAGAATACTTGAGAAATATTATATTAATTACTCTGGAGGAAAAAGATTAAAGCCTGCTTTGTTGAGAGCTTATGAAGAAAACAAACGAGATATTGATAAATTATCTGACATATTTGTTGGTTCGGAATATGATGGAAAATGGGGAAGTGGAGAAAAGAATTTTATTAGAAAATTATTTGATAGATATAAAAATTTAACATCACCAGATATTCATAATAAATTTTTTGATACATATTTAGAACCATTCTTTTATAAAGGATTGAATCAAAAAAGAAAAAATCAATATTTTAGTATATTCAATTGCAAAATTCCTTTCTTAAATGGAGGCTTATTTGAACCTATTGATAACTATTTATGGGAGAAATCAGAGTTTGATATTGAAGATGATATTTTTTCAAATAAAGATCAAACTGGAATATTAGATTTTTTTGATAGATTTAATTTTACAATGAATGAAGAAGAACCACTTGAAAAAGATGTGGCTGTTGATCCTGAAATGTTGGGTAAAATATTTGAAAATTTGCTTGAAGTAAAAGATAGAAAATCTAAAGGTGCATTTTACACTCCTAGAGAGATAGTTCACTATATGTGTCAAGAGTCTTTAGCTAACTTTTTGGTTAATAAAGTGGGTGTTGACTACAATGAAATAAAAGAATTTATTCAATACGGAGAAATGATAAGGGATGAAGACTTAAAAGATGCTACGAAAGAAAAACATTCGGTTGGAGATTCAATATTTAATAATATTATTCAAATAGATAAAGCTCTTGAAAACATAAAAATAGCTGATCCTGCAGTTGGATCAGGAGCATTTCCATTAGGACTATTAAATGAAATAGTAAAAATTAGAGATACAATAACATCATATTTATTAATATACAATAGATTAGGGCTATTTGATAAGAAATATGATGAATCTTTTATAATTAATAATAAAAGAAGTATTTATAATATAAAATGGAATACTATAAAAAATTGTATTTATGCAGTTGACGTTGAAAATAGTGCTGTTGATATAACTAAGCTTAGACTCTGGTTGTCAATAGTGGTAGATCAAGTAGGAGTTCCAAAATCTGGACCAGAGCCATTACCTAATTTAGATTGTAAAATTATGCAAGGAAATTCTTTAATAGATGAGTTTAATGAAATTAAATTAATTGATGAAAAGTTTATTAATGAATTTAAAGAAAACAACAGCATATCCTTTAATGATGGTGGAACATATAAGTCAAAAGGAAAAAGTATTAATATTTATTCTGACCAAATAGCAATTGGAGACGGACTAAAGAAAGCTCAAATAGATAGGCTCATAGACTTAAAGAAAGAGCTATATGGTACAAATGATTCAAATAGAAAAAAAGAATTAATAGAAAAAATTCAATACTCAAGAAAAGAACTGTTAAGGTTAAATTTTGCTGGAACAAGCAAAGAAAAAGAATTGTTTGAAATTGATTGTACTCATAACAAACCCTATTTTTCATGGATGCTTGAATTCATCGAAGTATTTATTGAAAATGGTGGATTTGATATTGTAATTGGAAATCCACCATATGTTCAACTTCAAAGTGATAACGGAACTTTAGCTAATCTATTAGAAAATAAAGGATATAAAACATTTACCAGAATGGGAGATATTTATTGTTTATTTTATGAAAAGTCAATAGATCTTCTAAAAGAAAAAGGTGTATCTTGCCTAATAACATCTAATAAATGGATGAGAGCTGGATATGGTGAAAAGCTAAGAGAATATCTTTCATCAAATACAAATCCATTAGTATTAATTGATTTTGGAGGCACTAAAGTATTTGACTCTGCAACTGTAGATGTTAATATTTTATTAACTGAAAAATATTATAATAATGGGAAGACAAAAGCTTGCAATATATGTGATGATTTTAGCACAAATAAATTGAGCGTATATATTAAGCATAACACTATAATAACAAAATTTGATACAAAAGAAAATTGGATTATTTCTAATCCAATAGAACAGTCAATTAGAGAAAAAATTGAAAAATATGGTGTTAGATTGAAAGATTGGGATTTATCAATAAATAGAGGCATTTTAACTGGATATAATGATGCTTTTATTATAGATGGTGAAACTAAAGAAAAGTTAATATCAGAAGATCCTAGGTGTGCAGACATTATTCGACCAATTCTAAGAGGTAGAGATATAAAAAGATATAGTTACGAATTTGCCGATTTATGGTTATTATATATTCCTTGGCACTTTCCACTTTATCAAGATACATCCATTAAAGGGGCATCTGCAGAGGCAGAAAATAAATTTAAAGAAAATTATCCTATTATATATAACTATTTATTAAAATATAAAGATCGATTATCAAAAAGAAATCAAGCGGAAACTGGAATAAGATATGAATGGTATGCTCTTCAAAGATATGGCTCAAATTATTGGGACGATTTTAATAAACCAAAAATAATGTATGGTGAAATTGTTCAATTTCCAAAATTTTATTTTGATGAAAGCGGAGAGTTTTATCCCGAAGCAACCACCTTTATAATGAGCGGTAAAGATTTAATGTATATATATTGTTTATTAAATTCTTCTGTTATGTTTTATTTATTCTCTACTTTTTATGCTGGAGGTGGATTGGGTGAAAATGGAATACGATTCAAGAAAAATTTCTTGATTAATTTGCCTTTGCCTAATAAATATAACATTAATTATTTTAATCAATTATATAATTCATTTATTACTAATCAAATATCTTCAAAAGAATTAGACGATACAATTTCTAAGTGGATTTATGATTCTTTTATGTTTTCAGATGATGAGCAAAAATATATAGAAGATAACAAAAAAAGTGGATTTTAAATTCCACTTTTTTCTATATATTCATATTCATCTTTTGTTAAATTTAATAACTTACTTAAATTTATATCTATTTCGGAAAGTAGGTTATTGTCTTGATTTTCTAAAAAATCTTTTACTAACTTTTCTATATTAAATATCGTTTCACTATCAGGAATTGGAACTGGAAGCATTAATAATCTATTTGTTTTTAATTCTCCTTCTATTCCGCCACCCATATAAAATTTCCTTAAAGCAAAGTAAAAAATTTTTGAATTTAAACATGCTAATAAATATAATAAATTTTCACCCACTATAATATTTCCAGGTGCAATTGTATAGTATTTTCCATTTTTATCAAAAATAAAAGTTGGATTTGCCGCCATAATGCAAGGATAAATTATTTTCTGCTTATTAAAATCGTCCATATATTTACAGCTACGCAATTCCCACCAGTAATCCCCTTGGTCATCTCTTAAATATAATCCTTTAGATTTTTTCTTTTTATTGTTTTGTTCTTTTTTTAATTTTTCTTCTATATTAGTTAAATATCTGTATATTGATGGATATGTACATTTAAACCAATTTTCAGGTAACTCTTTGTCTTTTATTTTTTTATTTGTAAATCCACAAGGAATGTATATTAACCAAAAATTTGCAAAATTATAATTATATCTATTAATATCTCTACCTCTTAGAATTGGTCGAATAATATCTGCACACTTGGGATCTTCTGATATTAACTTTTCTTTAGTTTCACCATCTATAATAAAAGCATCATTATATCCAGTTAAAATGCCTCTATTTATTGATAAATCCCAATCTTTCAATCTAACACCATATTTTTCAATTTTTTCTCTAATTGACTGTTCTATTGGATTAGAAATAATCCAATTTTCTTTTGTATCAAATTTTGTTATTATAGTGTTATGCTTAATATATACGCTCCTATAAATTATTCATGAAAGAGAGGTGTTGAAATGGTATATGGATATATTAGAGTTAGTACAGATAAGCAAACGGTTGAAAATCAAAGATATGAAATTGAAGATTATTGTAGATCACATGAAATAGTTATTTATTCGTGGATAGAAGAAACAATTTCAGGAACTAAAAAAGTAGATGAAAGAAAATTGGGAAATTTACTTAATAAATTAAAAAAAGATGATATATTAATTTGCTCAGAATTATCAAGATTAGGAAGGAATATGTTTATGATAATGTCCATACTAAATTATTGCATGGAAAAGGAAATAAAAGTGTGGACTATAAAAGATAATTATAGGTTAGGAGATGATTTGACATCAAAAGTATTAGCGTTTGCTTTTGGCTTAAGTGCTGAAATTGAAAGAAATTTGATTAGCCAAAGAACAAAAGAAGCTCTATCAAAAAAGAAAGCAGATGGAATTATATTAGGAAGACCAAAAGGAAAAAAGTCTAGTTATTATAAATTAACTAAAAAAGAAAATCAAATATTAGAACTTTTGGATAAAGGATTATCTAAGAATAAGATTGCAAAAGTATTGGGAGTTCACAGAAACACATTAAGTGCATATTTGAAAACAAAAATGGGGTTATAAGTTGAAAAAAAGAAGAAGATATGTTAGTATAATATTGAATATTTTGATTTATAGGGGTGTGTGAAATGGCAAATATAAAATACGAAATTGTAGAAGAATTAGGCATATTATCTGAATCTGAAAAAGGATGGAAGAAAGAATTAAATCTTGTGAGTTGGAATGATAGTGAACCAAGGTATGATATAAGAACTTGGAATCCAGATCATGAAAAACTAGGCAAGGGAATTACATTATCTAAAGAGGAAATTACTCAATTAAAGAGTATACTTAATAGAGTAGATTTATAAAAAGGTAGTTTACTACCTTTTTTGTTTATCTAAAAATCCAAGATAGTCTGGGGGTTCGATAAAGCTTTCGACGATGAGTAGAAAAAAGCCCTTTCACATATAATAATTTTGCAACTGACAATAAGAAAAATTATATATAGAGAAGGGGAAAACATTAATAGAAAGATATTAAAATTGATTATATACAAAGTTTAGCAAATACAACGTGGATTTGTAAGTGCCGAATGTAGTGTGGCAAGTGTAATTGAATATTTAAAAGGAAAAGAACATAACTTTACTACATTGTAGATTTTTATTATGGAATCTGAAAAATAGCATTTTATATTAATTAAAACATATTGAAATATAGTGTAATATAATATATAATATTACTGAAGGAGGGAAATGAAATGGAAGAAAATAAAATATTAGAAGATAATATAGTAACAGACTCATATTATTTAATTAATTTATTTGCTAATGATAATAAAAAAGTAACACAATTGCACATACAAAAGTTAATGTATTTTTTTGAAGCTTTTTATATGTGTATAAAAAATACAGATTCATTATATTCTTGCCATTTTAATGCTTGGGCTTTTGGCCCAGTAGCTATACCTCTATATAAGGAATATAAAGTTTTTGGTAATGCAGATATTATCTTATCAGAAGAAAAAATAAAGCAAGGCAACGAAATAGACTCTTTAAAGAAAGAAGTAATAAAAAAAATATATGAAACCTTTGGGATACTATCAGCACGTCAATTGGTGGATATAACACATAAAGAGGGATCTCCATGGTATAATAAATGGATGGAAAATAATCAAAAGGTAGTATATGGGGATAAAAGTTATATTAATAAGATTGAGACTAAAAATTGGTTTAGAGATAATTTTATAGTAAATGATGAGTGATGTTAATAAAATTCCATCCATAAAGATACCGACAACAATAAATGAAAATTCAGTATTTAATCTAGATCAAACAATAAAAGAGCAAATTGAGCAAATAGCAATAATTCAAAATAAAGGAATAAAAAACGTAACAAACAAGGAAATTGAAAATTTATTAGCTATGGTTGATAGCTTGATAGTTGAGTGCAATACTACACAAAGTTTTCACTTTAATAGAAATGAAAATATAATTGAATTATTATACAAGTATCAGAGATTATCATTAGAATATGAAACTTATAAGATAGAGCAAAAAATGAGTCAAATAGAAGAGACATCAAAAAGATTAGAAAAAAAGCAAGAAAAATTTGCGCAAGAAAGTCATAATTTGGTATATACTATTTTAAGTTTTATTGCTTCATTTAGTATAGTTTCAGCAGCAGTTACAGCAATTGATAAAATAAAAGATATTAAATATATATGCTTATTTATGTTATTTATTGTATTTGTGTTAATAACGACGCTTATAGGATTAGATAATTTTTACAGAAGTGAAAAACAAAAAAAAGGATTGCTGAAAAATAATTACTTTATATGGACAATGTTATTAATAATTATTATTATATTTTCAATAGGAATATTTATTAGTGATGTTTGGGTCAAAAATAAAGATGAATTTATGTTGAATGTAGAAAATAAGGTTACAAAGTATATAGTAGAACAAGAAAAAATAAACGAGCTTTTGAAGTGAACTAACTGTGGTTTATTTCAAAAGCTCGTTTTCCTGTACTATATTAGTATTATTAACATATTTCTCTATACGATAATTATAATAAGAATTCTTCATAATTAAAGTGGTTACTTTTTCACTATAAGTAATTTTTTCAATTTAAAAAATTTCAAAATAATTTTTTTAGTTTCTCATTTTTTGCTAAAAATTTATGAATAAGTGTGTTAAGCCTCTTTTGAAAAATCTTAAAAAATTGTAGAAATGTTTTAGAAATTATTTTTTTGACTTTTATCGACATATAGTCCAAATCTTAGATTTCACTGACTATACAAGCTTATTAAGTAGCTCTCGTAATCTAAAAATAGATATATTATGTATATGTATAAAATTTTATAGAAATAGAATTTTAAATTTGTAAAAATATTACCATTAAAACCTTGAATATCTCATTGTAAAACATAGATAATTGTGATAGAATTACATAGTAGTTAAGAGGTGTACGTATGCAACAGAAAATAAAACCATTTGTAAAATGGGCTGGTGGAAAAAGTGGATTATTAAATCAGATAGATAATTATTTACCTAAAGAATTAAAAAATGGTAATATAGATTGCTACATCGAACCGTTTGTTGGCGGAGGAGC
>CANQNA010000013.1 GCA_947625005.1 uncultured Bacilli bacterium | reverse complement strand
ATTGAATTTTTAAAATCAACATTTAAATATTGTTTTAGTTCTTTTTCATTATCTTCTTTGTAAAATTGGTTATTTAAGTCAAATTTATCTAATAATGTAATTATTCTACTATTCATGTTATTATATTTTCCATCTCTATTGAATACTACAAAAGGGATATTATACAGTATTGCAAATACAGATGAATGAAATGAATCAGTGCATATGAATTTTGCATGGCTTTCTAAATATATAAATTCACTTGGCCCACATGAATAAAATTTATCATTATTATCCAATATATTTATTATTTTCCAATTATTATCAACTGCTAATTTTTCAATTTTTAATTTTCTTTCAGATGATATTTCACCTAAAAAATAGCATAAAATATAATTATCAAAATCTAGCATTTTTGGCTTTTTACTAACCGTATTCCACTCAGTTGTAGTTAACATCATTGTCGGATCTATCAGCACTTCTATATCGTTTCTACCAGTTATTTTTTCAATAATTTCTTTACCTTTATTTTCTCTAACAGAAATTCCATTGAATTTTAAAAGTTCATTTTTTAATTTATTATGATATTCTATTGGCACTTCATCTATTCCGATAGAAGCACTTATAGATATTTTAATTTTATCTGTAAATGTTAATAAAAAAATATCGCTTAGTCTACTATAATTTGGATTCCATACTTGATCTGAGCCAACAAAATAATAATCATATTTCTGAAATTTTTTTAATTTTTTAAATGAAAAAAAATGTTTAGTATTATTAATATATTTATTAAATTTTAAAAATGATTTTTGTCTTTCTTTGCTATCATGGATATTCAAACAATCATGAATATCAACATTATATAATATTTTTTTTATAAATCCTTTTATATAAAATTTAGCAATATCTGCATTAGAAGCAAACTTATTATTTAATAATGGAACATTAATTATATTTTCTACTTCTAAATTATATTTTTTTAAAATTTCTTGTACAGCATAATTTTGCAACTTATTACCATAATTATCATTTCCATATAAAGTTATAATTGCTGCTTTTTTCATCATTATCTCACCACTACTTAATTATTTAGTCGAATCTACCAAATAAATATTTTTTCCTATCTTCATATTTATGCTTTTTTACAAAGTTCATCCATCTTAATATTTCGGGAGTCTTATCACCAAATGCGGATTTTCCGTGAGCCATTTGAATAATCCATATACCTCCATTCATAACATTTGCTTCAATCAACACTGGATTTCCTAATTCATCTATTGTGAAATCCCAATTAATGATCCCAATACTTGGAATTGATTTATGCATTTTTATGGCTGTAGCTATAACTTTTGGAAATAAATCAATTTTATAATTTTCAAACTTTATTTTAGTATTAGGGTGCACATTATACTCCTTTTTAAATTCTGTAAATGCGGTTTTATGTAAAGTTCCATCATCGTCAATTGCTATAAATATACCTCCTGCATGGGCATTATCTAGAAATGAACCGTTTTGGCCTATCCTTATTACACTTGGACAATTTATAAATTCATCTTTCCATCTATATGTAATAATACGAAAAGTATTGACACTACCATCATAAATTTTTGAAATAGATTCATGGCACTTAATTCTTTTTTGCAATACAAAATTTTTATCAAATATTTGTATTATTTTTTCTACAGGCATTTTACTTGTTTTATCAATTCCATATTGAAAATTAAATAATTTACAGCCTTCTCCACTGCAAGTATCAATAGATGGCTTATAGAAACATTCTCCTATGTTTGATATCTTGTATATCATTTCATTTTTAGTTAAAAATTTATCATTATTATCTTTTAATATCCCATCTTGGCAAGATACAATTATTTCTGGCATTTTGACATTAGCATGCTTTGCAAACAATGGCAAAATATTTTTATTTTCCAAAGCATCAGCTAAGTATTTATTAAAATTCATTAATCTTTCAAATTCTGGTATGTATAACAACTCGGGAAAATAATTGACATCAAAATTCCCAGTAAAGACTGTATATTCTTTATGCCATTCAAGTGGAACTTTTTTACCATAATTTTCTCTAAATAAAGTATTGATTGCTTTTATTTGTTCTGATGTAAATTTAACATTTTTATATATTTTTACTCTTCTCGTTTCTTTAATTTTTTTAAGTTCTGATTTTTTAGCAAAGAATCTAGCTATTGAATCATATAATTGAAATAATATCTTTTTTATTTTATTTTTCATGTTTAATTCTCCTATATTGAATGTTCAAAAATATAAAATAATATACTTTTTTTAATATCTTCTTTTTATTATTAAGTGGTATAAAAGGTATTTTATTTTCTTTTAATATCTTAACAATTTTATAGACTTTATTTCTTAGTTCTACATTGGAGGAATCTTTATATTTTCGAATATATTTGATAAATATATGTGCCATACGTAAAGATAAACTATATTTTAATGTTTCATTATTTAATTTACTATATAATTCTAAAACAATATTAATTGATTTTTCATATGTATCTACATCATTTACATTTTTTACCGATGATAACGATATTGAGTGCTCATCATGATAAATTGTATAAAAACACTTATTAACATAATAAAAATTTTTACACTTATCTAAATACATATAAGTAGTATATAAATCTTCAAAAATATTGGATTCAATAAAAATATCAGGTGTTAAAATTTCTTTTTTTAATATTTTAGTTCCTAATCCCGGTCTAACAAAATCATTCAGTTCATCCATTTTATGATAACCACTATTAATTTTTTCAAAGCCTTTTATAATATCTTTTTGTTTACCTACAATATCTTCTCTATCAAAAAACAAAACATCTATGATATTATTTTTATTAAATATATCTACAATTTGTTGAAATACACTATTATTTGTAATCCAATCATCACTATCCACAAAAAATATTAAATCACCAGTAGATTTTTCAAAGCCAAATTTTCGTGTATATCCAGGACCAGTATTTTTTTTAGTAAAAACTTTTATTTTATTATTTTTATTTTCCCAAATTTTTATTATTTCATAACTATTATCTTTTGAACCATCATCAACTAAAATTAATTCAAAGTTTTGATAAGTTTGATTTATAACTGATTCAATCAATTTATTAATATATTTGGAAGCATTATATACAGGTACAATAACACTAATTTTCATAATTTTCGGCCTCTAATTCATAGGGTAATTTTAATTTTTTTCCCATCTCTACATCAGCTTCATAGGTAATGTCAGTATCAAATCCAGCATTTGAAAAAAGCGTTAATTCACCAAAATATATTTTATTTTTAATACAATATAAGTCTACTCTAATTTCTAAATAATCTTTGCCTAATTTTTCAGTTATTTTTAACATTTCATTCAATTTATCTGGTTTAGATATTGTAAAATGTTCTAAATCTACTTTTTCATTAATACTGTATGGCAAGTATTTCCAATTTTTATCAAAATAATAATATTTTACTCCCCCTTTTTGATTTCTATCGACACATACCAAAATATTGTCTATATGACCATTAAAGCATTGAATTTTATAATCATTTATATTGTTTCCCATATATTTTTCTATAATAATCCTTGGCTTGACATGTTTATATGGCCATTCTCTAAAAAATGTATAATAATTTATTTTTAATCTATTATTAATTTTTTTTCTTGCCTTTTTTATATCAAAATTTTTCTTATCTGTACATACAATAACTGTTCCAGAATCATGAGTACATTTCATTACAAACTGATTGGGTAGTTTATCAAACTCTATGTCATCAAATCTATCGTAGATACCTATCGTAGGTATTATATATTCCTCACCAATTATATTAGCAACATATTTTTTAGCTTCATATTTATCTACTAATGTAGAGTATATTTTTTTTCTATCATATAATTTAATCCATTGCAATTTTTCATTTAAAGTTTTTGGATTCTTTAAATTTAATTTATATTTTAATTTCTTTTTAAAAATAATTGAAATATATGTTTTATCTGGTATAAATTTTAAAAATGACTTAAATTTTTCAGTTTTCATTTTTTTACTCCTTGCTAAATGCAAATTTATATATTTCATATCCACTGCCAGATGCACCAGAAGAGGAGAAATAATAAACAAAAAAATACATAAACAATATTAATGTTATTAATATAAAAAATATCGTTCTTTTATTTGGATCAAATTTTTTTAAAAAGTTATTTATACATATTGGTAATAAATAAATGTAAAATGCATAAAAATAAGTTGTTATTCTTGCAAAAAAATAAAATTTTATAGCAAGCAATTGTAATAAAGTACAGATTATAACCATGTGATATGAAAAATTATATAAATCCCTTTTTTGAATTTTTTCTTTATCTAAATTATAAATACAAAATATTAATAACAAAATTCTTACAAATAAATTTATAATAGTTGATGACACTTTTTCTATATTATATTGCGAACTAAAATAGATATAATATTTTGTAAAGGATATAATACGAATAATTATAGTATTAAAAAATAAAATTATTATAGTTGCGATTAAATACATATATTTTGATTTTTTACTATTAATATTAATATTTTTAATAAAATAAAGCGGTAAAAAAATCAAAGCTGATTCGTGAAAAACGGATGCACATAATATTGAAAAAAAATATTTAAATTTATTATGGCCATTTAAGTATTTCATCGAATATAAAATTATAACTAAGGCTAAAACTTGTCTTGTTTGATTAAACGATTGTAAATATAAGCCAAAAACTATAAATAAAAATAATGAAGCAACTTTATTTTGACAATTATTTATAATAAACTTATATAAATATATTACAAATAATGTACCTAAGACCAAATAGAACCAAAAATAATTTGGACCAAAGATAAATCCGATAACTTTACAAAATGTACTTAAAGGTAACCAAAACCAATTGTATCCGCTCATAGATTGATGTAATACAATTTTGGAATATTGATTTCCAACAGCTAAATGATCAGTTCCTACAATGTTCGCTCTAAAAATGTTTATAAACCACAACGGAAATAAAGACATAAATATTAAAAATTTTTTTAGTTTATAATTAGTAGTTTTTTCACTAAAATGTAAATTTAGAATACTTATAAAAAATATGAATATATAAAATATTAACGTGACTGTCTTATTCATCTAAATCACCAATTTTAGCATATAGTTTTACATATTTTTTGCTCATATTTTCCATAGTAAAGTTTGAATTTACGATTAGTTTTGTGTTTAGTTTCATTTCATTATATTCTTTACTATTAATTTTCAAATATTTAGTTTTGATTGAATTAATATTATTTAACTGATATGTTATGCCTATATTACCTATTTCATTTATAATTTCCATATGCTGATTAATATTTGATAAAATAACTGGTATTCCTGATGCTATAGCTTCAAGTACAGAATTTGGAAGCCCCTCTGATTCAGAAGTTGAAATAAAATAGTCTGATAAATTTAAATAATCTTTAATTTTATCACTTTTTCCAACAAATAATATATCGCTCCTATCGTTATACTTTTCGACAATATTCTTCCATAATATTCCATCACCTAAAAATAGCATAATTTTATTTTTTTCATCTATTAAGTCATATAAATCTATTGTATCTTCTATTCTTTTCCGAGGTATAAAACTATTTGTACATATAAATATATTTTGTTTATTTTTAAATCCATATTTAATGCGTAATTGTTGTTTTTGTTTAATTTCTACTGGTTTATATATTTTAGTGTCTACGCCGTTCTGGATACACAAAAAATTTTTGGAAGGATATCTATTTTCCATAAGTTTTTTAATTGTCTTTGAACAACATACAACGGTATTACACTTAAATAATGCATATGTATGCACTTGAAAAGCAATATATCCAGCTAGTTTGTTCATTCTAGTTAAAATGTCATCTTTTGGAAAATTTCTCAATGTAATAATATGTTGCCATTTTTTATTTTTACTAATTTTAGAACAAATATAATCAGCTTTTATTCCATATGAATGTATTATTTTAGGGTTTAACTCTTTAAGTTTTTTTTGTAATCTATGTTTTTGAATAAAATACAATTTTCTGCTTAAATTTAAACTAATTATCTCTATTTTATTTTTTTCAAATTTATCTTTTAACGAATCTTTAGGTTCAGCAAATAAAGTTATTATTACACTTTCTCTTTTATAGTTAGAGTAATTTATTATATTGAAAGTCTGATTTGTAGGTCCAACTCTTTTTAAATCCGATAAAACATATATTATTTTTTTACTAGTCATACTTTCCCAACTTTCATCCCTATAAATCTAGCAGCCATATCAAAAGGGTATCTAACTAATAATCCAAATCTGTGTTCTTCCATTATTTTTTTTAGTACATATAATGCAAGTTTCATTCCACTATCATTAGTACCATATTGATTTAGATATTTATTTTCTTTAAAGAATTGCCCTGTTAATTTGTATCTTTTATATAATTCTTTTAATGTAAAATTATGTGAATGATATACAACTGAATCTGCACAATACTTAATTTTGTATTCATTCATTATTACTTTATAGGCATAATACATGTCTTCACTAATTGGTAAATCTTTATTATCATATCCTTTTAGTTCTATAAATTTCTTTCTATTAATAGCTGATGAAGCATCAGAATTAAAAAACGTTTTTAATCCTAATTTATTAATATCTTTTTTACTTTTTATTAATGATTTTTCTGGATAGTTATTTTCTCTTGTATATTTTTCTATATTGTTAAATTTTGTAATTTGCCTTGAATATGTACAAATAATTTCATCATTTATATCTTTTACTAGTTCATATAACCAATCATCATTCTGTATTTCAACATCTTGTGTTACAAAAACAATAATATCTGCTTTACTTTCATAAGCAGCTTGCTCTCTTACTAAGCTATGTGAAAATTCTTTTTTAGAAATTTTTTTATAATTGCAGTTTAGTGATTTTAAAATTACTTCAGAATTATCATAACTTTCAGTTAAAATATATTTTATTTCATTAATTTTAACTTTATTTTGTTTTAAAAAAGATTGATGTAATTTTTTAATATATTTTTCGGCATTATATAATGGAACGATAATATCTATTTTTTTATTGCGTTCTTTTTTTTTCTGACAATCCATAACTATCCTGGTACCATTTAGATGTAGTAATTAATCGATTATTACTACAAACTCTTATTATTGTTATTTAGGAAAAACCAACGCTCACTATCTGAATAGTTTATCTTTCGTAAAGGAGGATTGTTGTTTTTCCTTATTTAACTGTTTTCGTTTTAGCAAGTTGAAATACCTTGTGTACTTTCGTGTAATTAACCAGGCTGAAGATGAGAGTTATATTTTTTCATAAAAAAAATCTACTTCTTTCAAAGTAAATTTTTTTATTCAATAATAAATTAAATTAATATTAATTTTTTAATGTTGTAATTGGCACAATGTAAATTCCTGTCTCTTTGTCTTTAATAATTGCATCAAAGCATCCCACAATTATACACATAAATTTTGGCTTTCTAACAACATTATCATAAAATCTTTTTAAATTCTCTTTAGCACTTTCGATTCCATTACTGGTTAACTTTATTTCTATTGCAGCGTAGTCACCATTACGGAATTCGATTATGGCATCTACTTCATCTCCAGATATATTATCTCTAAAATGAAATAAGTGTCCTTCTAAACATTCTATATATATTCTTAAATCTCGTTCAACTAATGCTTCAAACATAAATCCAAAGGTATTAAAGTCACTCATTAATTTTTCTGTTGATAAGTCCAAACAAGCACAAGATAAGGATGGGTCAACCAAATGCCTTTTTGGTGATTTCCCTATTCTTTTAGACGATCTATAGTTTAAACTATATGCTTCTTGCATTGTTGTTAAATAGAGATCATCTAATACACCTAAATATTCTTTAACTGTTAATCTACTTTCTAATAAATCTTCATTTGATTCAAACTCTTCAATATCTTTAACTATAGTTTCATATCCAACAATTGATGATTCATTTCGAGCTAATGAACGCAATAACATCCGCATCTTGGTAACATTTCTTTTTTTATCTTTTCTTTCATTTATATCTTTAGCAATTATGGAATCTATATAAGCTTTAGGAATTATATCAATATCTTCGGTTTTTCTTCCAATATTTTCTGGCCAGCCACCTCTGATAATTAATTCAGCAAGATGTGGTAATTCTATTTTAACTGTTTTTTTACAATTTACTGTATCATTTAGCATATCAGTTATAGAAACTTCTCCTGTTGAGTCTCCTGATTCATACAAACTCATTGGATACATTTTTAAAGAAATTATTCGTCCAGTTCCAGAATGAAAAATTTCTTGTTCTTGTTCTTCTTTGGCTAAACTTGTTGAGCCAGTTAAAATAAATTTTCCTTTGTTATGGTCTTTATCACATTCATGTCTTACGGCATCCCAAATTTGTGGTACAGTTTGCCATTCATCAATTAATTGAGGTTTTTTTTCATCAAATATATATTTAGGATCAGTTGCCGCTAAATCTTTAGTATGTCTGTCGGTAAGAAAAACAGCACTATTTGCATGATTTAGCGATGTCCAAGTTTTTCCACACCATTTTGGTCCTTCTATTAGTACTGCTCCAAATAATTCTAAATATTTATTAATCTTATTATCTATTAATCTAGGTCTGTAATCTTTTTGGGTTAATGCCATTGCGTTTCACTCTTTTCTATTAATAGAATACTATATTTTTATACACTTTTCAACAATTTTATTATACACTTTTCAGAAAAAACATTATACATTTTTCACAAAATTAAATAATAGCATTTGTAGAAAAAATCATAACAATTTACTATAAATTTAGTAATTTATTAATAGTAATCAAAATATTCACTAATTAAATTTCCTTATTTTAATTTTTTTTAGCAAAATGAGTAATAGTTATATATTTCCATATTAAAAAAATCTACTTATTTAAAGTAAATTTTTCGTTTTATCACTATATAATTAATCATTAAACAGTACTACTTACATAAAACTTAGCTAAAAAACTCCGCCCAACTATATTTTTAATTTATAAAATTAATTCTTAACTATAATCCATTACTATTTAAAAAATTGTCTAGAGCCCAAACTAACCATTTTTCATCTCCAGATAAATTATCAATACAGTTTGGTAAAAAAATAGGATTACTTGGGCCTATCCAATCTTTTAACCATTCTTCAGTTGGCCTAGGCATAGGAATTTTTTGAGGTATTTTCCATTCTGGGTAAAGCCTTGTAAAAATTTCACGTATTAAATATTTATTTTCCCCATTTCTTATTCTTTTTAAATCTAGGGGAACATTTAAATAAGTTTTTGAAAATGGTGCATGAAAGTCAATGTTAGCACATTCACATGCATTTACATATGAATTTACAGATTCTATAATATCAAAATTAGATAAGTATCTATGTACATCAACTAAACCAGTGTTACTATCCATATAATCTAAAACATATGAAAAATCGACTTTTGGATTCTTTAAAACTTTCCATGGCTTTAAATATGCATAACGTTCAATAAAATCACCAACATTCCAATCTTTTGATAAAATATTACTAAGTCCTCCATAATTAACATCTGCCGTTTCACCATATATAATCCCATCAAATCCATCTTTCTTTGCTTGTATTCCTGCTAAATATATTTGAACTTCAATAGAATGAATAGGTGCATTCTTATGCTCCATTAATATAGGTGCATATTTTTTCATGTCTTCCCATGTGATTTCAATAATTTTGTGATTTAAATTACATTCTTTTGCATATTTTGCAGCTTGAATTGTTTCATCAATAACTTCAACTCCAGGAACTATACATTTAAAGGTGTATGCTGTAGACCCAGGTGGCATCATTTTTGCCAATATTGCTGAATCAATACCACCAGATAAAGCAAGTGCAATATTACCATGCTCAGTAATTTCTTTTACTTCTTTAAATAAAAAATCTTCTAATTCTTTACTATTATTTATTGGAGTTTTACTCCAAGAAAAATTTGTAGTATTTGGTTTTTTATTATCTATAAAGCATTTTGATGAATTGACTACTCTTCTATACATTAAAAATGATGATGCACAATACTTAATATCTTTTTCCATTATTTAACATCCTCCAATGATTCACCTCTTACTGCATCCAAAGCCTTTCTAATCTGAGTTGAAGAAATTCCTTTAGAATAAGGAAAATAAATAATTTTTATTCCTTCTTTTGAAAATTCTTTTTCATAAGCATTCCATTTTTCTGTATTATACCAGTCATCGCCAACAAACATAACAGAAGCTCCCAATTTCTTACACATTGTTAATTTATCCATATCATATTGTGGTACAACAGCATCAACATATTTAATTGCTCTAACAATTTCAGCTCGATCTTCATATGGGATCATGGCTTTTTTGCCTTTATAAGCAACCAATTCATCAATAGTAACGCCAACAATTAACTTGTCACACATTCCTTTGGCATTTTTTAATAATTTTAAATGTCCTATATGGAATAAATCATAAACCCCTGCAGTATAACCTATTATTATATCTTTTTCTTTATTATTCATATTTTTTTTCTCCTTTAATTTTTTTTATTAAACTAATACATATAATTGCTAATATTGATATTAAAATATATCTTAAAATCAAATGATTGTATAAAGCTAAAAATGCAAAACCTATCATCAAAAACAAAACTGTAATTATTAATATTATTTTTGTATTATAAGGATTTTTACCTTCATATTTTTCATTACATATTTTTTTCATTGCACAGTAATGAAAAAATGCATATATCATATAACATATTAAAGTCGTGTAGCCAGCCGCAACATAACCATATTTATTTATAAATATATAATTTGTTACTATATTAATAATGGCACCTACTATTGTTGCTAAAGATATTAATTTTGTTTTTTCAAAGTAAAATTCAAATTTAGCAAATATATCATACATGAACATAAAATATACACTCATAGCAACAGGTGGAATAATCCATATAGCTTCATAATATTCTTTAGGTGCAAAAATTGCTATTACTTCTGGTGCAAAAGCAATTAATATTAAATTCATAATTGCTACAATAAGTAGGGATGATAAAACAACATTAGAAATTTCATCAACTAAATTATATTTAATTTTTTTATATATCCAAGGGCTTAAGGTTTGGCCTATAGCATTATTAACTAGTGTCATAATTAATGATACTGAATACGCTAGGCTATATATTCCAGCTGAACTTGAATTTACATATTTATTTATCATAATTCTATCAGAACTATTTAAAATTGTTTGAGATAAATAATGTGGTATTAAAGGAATATTGAATTTAAGTGCATGTTTCCAATATATTTTTTCATAGATTCTTTTTCCTTTAATTAATTGAGCAAATAACATCCAAAAATAAAATAATAAATATGAAATTGTTATTCCCATTATTCTGGCTAATACTTTATCTTTCATAAATTTCATTAAAATGATTGAAAATAATGGATTAAAAATTGAGGCAAAAATGGTAAAGATTAATAATAATTTATAATTGTAATCAACTCTCTGCTCTGCTGACCAAAAATTAAATATTGCAGTAATCCATATAATGAAAATCATTAATAACATATAAATTGTATTTAATCCAAATAAATAATTAAAAAAATTGTGAAATATTAAATATATTATTGTCCAAATTGTAATTAATGTTATTGTTAATCCTTGCATACTAGAAGAATATTTTTTTCTATCTTCTTCATACTTAACTAATCCTTGACTATAAACTCCATATGATAAGTTTAATGTTATAAAAATACTAATTATACCTTCCCATGTAGCAAACACGCTATATTTCCCATATTCTTCTGTTGTCATTAATCTTGTAAAAATTGGAGTTGAAATAAAAGAAATTCCTTTTTGCAAAAATGAACATATCAGAAACCATAATGATGCTTTTGCCATTTTAGGCATATTTTTATATTTTTTTACAAAAATTGCCATATTACTATTCTTTTTCCTCAAGATAACTTAAATATGATTTTTTTAAATCGCATAAGTAGGGATCATGATTTATTCTTTCATTTTCAGGAGGTAATGTCATATAATCACCATAATCATTTTTTAAATAATCATCATAATTAATAGGAACTTTCATTATTACATCTTCAAACTTTTTTTCTATAGATTTACTAAAATCATTATATTTAAAAACATTTGAATAAGTTTTTCTTAATGGGAATCGCCAAGCAAAACAAATATCATTTTTTTCATTAAAACTATACTTTCTACACATTTTTTCAAGTAAGTTGGAATAATAATTAAAATCTTTTTTATATAAAGGCATAAGACATAACCATAAAATCTTTTTTAATAAACTCTTTTTATCATTCATATTAGATCTATTGTTATAATCAAGTTTTGTAAAAATATACATTTTCAATAAAAAAATTTTTTGTGGAATAGTTTTCTTAGTTATTGCACATATTGGCATAATATCTATTGAAACGCCTCTATATAATTCTTTTTTGTCTTTTATTTCTTTTTCAATAAAAGTTGTATTAGAATCGTGAATTTTAAGCCAAAAATCTTTATATTGCTTAATATCTTTATAATCTATTATTTTATAGGGTTCTCTTAATTCCTTAATTGCTATCTTACGAAATCTTAAGTAATCGACAAAAGGCATAGCAAAATCCATATCATCATCCCACGGAATAAACCCTTGATGCCTTATTGCCCCCAGACAAGTTCCACCTATTGCAAAATACTTCAAATCATATTTTTGACATATTCTATCAAACTCTTTAAATATGTTTAAGGAAATTCTATGAATATCGTTATAATAATTATCCATTTTCACTTTCTCCTAACATTTTTTATTGCATTTATTTTTTTTAATTCTTTTAACTTGTAAGCAGTTTTAACAAAATTAAAATATATAAAAATTATCATAATCTTTTTTTGTAAAATAATTTGTTTGTTTGTTAAAATAGAAATTATATTTTCTTTTATTACTTTCTTTATGTAAATATACTCGCTATAATATTTTTTATCAGCATTTTTTATTTTCATATCCATTATGGTTGTAGCAACTGATAAATAAAAATTTGCTAAAGCATAATTTTTAATTTCATTATCCTTACTATAATAATCTACTAAATATTTTGAGACCTCAATATACTGCAAATGTTTTAAATTAAAATTACTATTTATAATACTCCCGTCCCTTTGGAGATAATGATATTTTGCCTGTGAAACGTGGATTATCCCATTTGATTTTTCAATAACTTTATGAATTGTAGCTAAATCTTCATAATATTTTCCAACTGGAAATCTTATATTTAAAAATAATTTTTTTTTAAACAATTTATCACAAGCCGAAGTATCAATTTTATTATTTAGCAAAAGAGATTTTATTGCTTCTTTTGGCAAAAAAGATTTTTCATTTTTTATTATATTTTTTAAATAATATGAGCCATCATTTTTTTCAATATATTTTGCGCAGCATGCAATATCTAAATGTGTTCTCTGACAAGCATTATATAAAACTTCTACCATGTCCTTATCAATATAATCATCAGAATCTATAAACATTATATATGTACCTTTAGATACTTCTAATCCTTTATTTCTAGCATCTGACAGTCCGCCATTTTTTTTATGAATAACTTTTATTCTTTTATCTACTTTTTTATATTTATCACATATATTACCAGATTCATCTTGAGATTCATCGTCTATTAAAATTATTTCAATATTTTTATATGTTTGACTTACAATTGATTGAATACATTTTTCAAGATATTTTTCTACATTATAAACTGGTACGATAATTGATACTAATTTTTGTGTCATGTGTTTCCTTTCTTAAGGAAGTTTAAAAATTGTTTGATATGGTAAAACTCCCTCATCGTTGTTTTTTATATTTGTATGATGAATGCATAAAATGAGCATAAAAATTAACAATAGAGTTATATTTCTTTTTAAATTTTTATGAAAATTATTTAATAAATTTGATATGGATAATATTTGAAAAGCAAAAAATAAAATTGCAATTCTAAAACTTAAGTAAGTTATAATACCTGATACACAAAATAATAATCCAATTGCTTGAATATTCATAAAAAATGTGTCTTCATTTGTAGAAACGCTATTTAAAACTTTTTTTCTATATAAATAATACATAACTAAATAAATAAAAATATTGGATACCAACAATGTTAATCTTAGTTTTGAAATATTGAAAGAAGTATCAAAATAAACGCTAAATTTTGAAAATGATAATATTTTTATAAAAAATGATAATAATAATTTTTTAAAAATTATAATAATTATTGAAAAAAATAAAACTATTTTAAAAGTTAATACCTCTTTTTTATTTAAAAATATAAGAATTAAATATATCCAAGCACTACTATGAAATAAACTAGATATGAAAACACTTAAAGAAAATTTAAGGTATTTTTTTTCAAATATTAAATAATAATTATTAATAATGATTGCAAACGCCATGTATTGTCTAATCATATTTAGTGATTGAAAAAAATATCCACCTAAAAAAAATATAGAAATACTTAGCATAGGATTTTTAGAGTTTTTATATATGGAATTAAATATTAGAAATATTATAAAGCAAGAAGTTATAACAAAAATCCAAATAAAATTTTCAGAAAATATAAGAATTAGTTTATTAAGTAATTTATATCCAATTTCTAAATTGGATATGTCTATTCCATTTTTTATGTATTCAAAGCTTGGTACATATCTATATAAGTAATCAGTTCCAACATTATATCTAATTGATGATATTATAGCGAATGGCAAACAACTTAATATACTAAAAATTCTTCTTAGTGACTTGTTATTAATTTTTGATGCTATGAAACAAAAAAATAATGATATAAAAAGTGTTATAATGTATATTATCATATTTACCGCCTCTAGCCTTTATATTATTTTAAATAAATTTACTATCTTTCCAACCATTAAAAAACATTTTTATTTTTCCACTTTTATCTTGCTCATACAAAATGATTGATGTGAATTTCCATAATAAATTAATATATTCATAAATAATTTCTTTTATAGATAATTTATATTTAAATTTTCTTAAATAATATTTTATGTTTCGAACATAATAATAAACTCTAGTTTTGTTATGATTTGTTGGATATACAGTGAAAAAAATAAATCTTCTTTTTGTTCTTTTTCCTATTTCATGTTTAATTGTAGCTTTTTTTATCCTAACAATCTTTTTGTTATTAAGTATTATTCTCTTACAATAATCAAAATCAACATAATCAATAAACATTTTTTCATCAAAATATCCAATCTTTTTACATATTTTTAAATTCATTAATGATCCAGATGTTATGCATCTATTTAGTTCCATAATTTCGCTTTTTTGTTTTATTTTGTAATATTTATTTTTTTCAACTATTAATGGACAAACTATTGCAATATTATCATTATTTATATATTTCATCATTTCTAAAATAGATTGTTTAGAAATAGAGGAATCTTGGTCTAACGTTAACAAATAGTTGCTATTTATTTCATATGATTTATCTAATATTTGATTTAGGCCTTTTGCTACTCCTAAATTTGTTTCATTAATTTGCAAAAAGAGATTATATTTTTTTAACTTTTTTATAAGTTCTAAATTATCCGAGTGATTATCTATTAGAATTATATTATCAGTAACTTTTTTAATTTCTTTAATATTTTCTTCTAAAATTTTTATATTAGGATTATATAAAATAATTCCAACAGAAAGTTTCATATCATATTTTCCCTACTTTCATTCCAATAAATCTTGCTGCCATATCAAAAGGATACCTCATTAATAAAACAAATCTGTGCTCTTGTATTATTCTTTTTAAAACATATAATGCAAGGTTCATTCCACTATCTGTTGTTCCATATTTATTCATATATGGATTTTGTTTAAAAAATTCTCCTGAATCTTTGTATCTTTTATATAATTGTTTTATAGTAAAATTATGAGAATGGTAAACAATAGAGTCAGCACAATATTTTATTTTATAATCATTCATTATTAACTTATATGCTATGTACATGTCTTCATTAAACATAAATTTTTTTCCATCATAATAATTTAGTTTTTTAAATATTTTGGCATTAATAGCACTTGAGGCATCACTATAAAAAAAAGTTTTTAATCCCAATTCATCAATATCTTTCTTAGATTTTGTTCTAGATTTTTCAGGATAATTTGACTCTCTTGTGTATTTTTCAATATTGTTATATTTTGTTAACTGTCTCGAGTAACTTGCATCTGCTTCGCCATTTATTATTGGTAAAGTTAATTTTTCTAGCCAATCGTCTCTATCAATTAATATATCTTGAGAAATAAACACTATTATGTCTGCTTTACTTTGTTTAGCAGCATTTTCTCTAACTGTCGAATGGGAAAAATCTTTTTTAGAAATTTTTTCATAAGTTATTTTGTTTTTTATTAAATATTTTTCTGTATTATCATTTGATTCGGTCAATATATACTTTATCTCATTAATATTAACTTTTTTTTGTGACAACAATGAAGCATGTAATTTTTCAATATATTTTTCCGCATTATATAAAGGGCATATTATATCTATAGTATTCATTATTAATCCCCTTATATTAGTTCTTTATTGTTACAATCGTTATACCAGTCTTTGAAACTTTCTTCTAAAGTATAACGAAATTTGTAACCACTGTTTTTTAATTTTTTGCCACTTATATTTGTTGATATCATTAGTTTTTTGATTCTTGCTGGATGTATCCCTACTTTTTTTCCTCCAATTGGTCCAAGTATTCTGGCGGCAAACATTAACAATCCAGCTGGTACTGTTATAATATGTCTTTTCATGTTTGTTGCTTTTTGCATGGTTTCACATATCTCTTGAATTGTATAGGCGGGTTCAAATGTACAATTTATTATTTCTATTCCTTTATTTTCATTTTCT
>CANQNA010000012.1 GCA_947625005.1 uncultured Bacilli bacterium | reverse complement strand
GGATTATAGAACCGCTTGAAGTAATTGATTTTCATAATTTTTTAAATAATAGTTTTATGATTTTAACAGATTCAGGTGGAATTCAGGAAGAAGCTCCTTCATTAGGAAAGCCAGTATTGGTTATGAGAGATACTACTGAAAGACCAGAAGGAATAAAAGCAGGAACCCTTAGATTAGTAGGCACAGATGAAGAAACAATATATAACAATTTTAAATTATTATTGGAAAATAAAGAAGAATATGAAAAAATGAGTAAAGCAAGCAATCCATATGGTGATGGATTTGCATGTAAAAGAATAGCAGATATATTAGAGGAGAATATATAATGAAAATTTTACATATTTCAAGAACAATGGGACAAGGTGGAGCAGAAAAAGTCGTTTATCAAATATGTAAAGATTGCAATAATATTGAAATGGTTATTGCATCGACAGGAGGAATTTATGAAGACGAATTATCTAAAATAGGTATAAAACATTATTGTATACCAGATATAAATAGTAAAAAACCAATTACTTTAATAAGAACTTTTTTTATGTTAAATAAAATAATAAAAAAAGAAAAAATAACTATAATTCATTCGCATCATAGAATGGCCGCTTTTTATAGTAAAATTTTAAATATATTTAACAAAAAAATTAAAAGAATTTATACAGCACATAATATTTTTTATAATAAAAAGAAATTATTAAGGTTTTCATTAAGAGGTTCTGAAATTGTTGCTGTTGGAGATGCAGTAAAAAATAATTTAGTTAAATTTTATAAAATTAAAGAAGAAAGAATAAAAGTTATATATAATTCTATAGAAAAACAAAAAGAGATAGATAGACCTAAAGATGATTTTTTAAAAAATGAAAGTAATAAAATTTTAATTGGTACAATTGGAAGACTTACTGAACAAAAAGGAATTGATATATTTATTTCTGCTATGTCAAAAATAATTAACAAAAATAAAAATATTTTTGCAATTGTGATAGGTGATGGAGAATTAATGCAAGAATTAGAATCTTTGTCACAAAAATTAGAAATACAAGACAATGTAAAATTTTTAGGATATAGAAATGATGTAATGGAATTAATATCCCAAATGGATTTTATTGTTTTAGCTTCTAGATGGGAAGGCTTTCCATTAACTCCTATTGAAACTTTTTCAATGGGCAAAACAATTATTGCTTCTAATATAGATGGAAACAATGAAATTGTTAAAGATGAATATAATGGATTATTATTTGAAAAAGATAATGTTAGTGATCTTGCTGAAAAAATAAATAGATTGATATATAATACAGAGATAAGAAATACTTTAGAAAAAAATGCTAAAAAAACATTTGACGAAAAATTTAGTTATGAAATTTTTATAGCTAATTATAATGATATATACAATAAATTATAAGTTATTTAGTAAAATGGGGGGATTTTTATATATAGAAAGTTGAAAAAAATAATAAAATGTACATATTATTTTATAAAATATAAAATTTTTTTTGGTAAAAAATTAAAAATGAATTTAAAAAATTCTTTTTCAGGAAAATTTGACTTAAAAGTTGGTAAAAATTCTAAGTGTAATATAGGAAAATTTTTAATGATAGATGGTCCAGTATATATTAAAATTTTGGAAAATTCCAAAATAAATATAGGTGACAATTGCTTTTTCAATCATAATTGTTGTATTACAGCAATGGACTCAATTACTATTGGAAATGATTGTATGTTTGCTAACAATGTTACAATTATTGATCATAATCATACTATTCTTAATAATAAAGCTTCAAAGGATAATTATGATATTAAACAAATTACAATTGGAAATAATGTTTGGTGTGGTGCTAATGTAATTATTTTAAAAGGAACTAAGATTGGAAATAATTCTATTATTGCAGCTGGTGCCGTTGTTAATACTAATGTACCAGATAATGAAATCTGGGGAGGTGTGCCCGCAAGAAAAATAAAAAATATAAATTGTGGAGGAAAGAATGATAGATAAAAAGATACATTATTGTTGGTTTGGAGGAAAAAAATTACCGAAGGATGTTAAAAAATGTATAAAATCATGGAAAAAGCAATGTCCAGATTATGAAATTATAAGATGGAATGAAACTAATTTCGACATAAATTGTTGCGATTTTGTAAAGGAAGCATATAAAAATAAAGCATGGGCTTTTGTATCAGATTATGCTAGATTAAAAATTATTTATGATAATGGAGGAATATATCTAGATACAGATGTAGAACTTTTGAAAAATTTAGATTTTCTATTAAAGAATGATTTTTTTATTGGAACTCAACAAGTTGAAAAATTATATAATACGGGATTGGGGTTTGGTGCAATTAAAAATAATTATGTTGTAAAAGAAATGTTAGGTGAGTATGAAAATCTTTCTTTTGATATTATGAAAAAAGAATCAATAGCTTGTCCATATTTAAACTCTATTGCTTTAAAAAGAGTAGGATTCAGTTCTGTTGATAAAGTTCAGAAAATTAATAATTGTGTTGTATATCCTCCTAAATATTTTGATCCTTTATCTCCTGGAATATCAACTAATTTATTATGCGATGAAACAATTTCTATTCATCATTATAGTGCATCATGGACAAAATATGGGAATAGGTTAAAACGAAAACTTATAAATATAATAGGACAAGATAAAATAAATAATTTGAAAGGAAAATTTAAGCATGAATAGTATAGAAACTATTAATCATAAATTACAATTTTCGATAAGCAAATTTATTAATTATTTTATCATTATCTCCTTTTTATTTCCAAGGGGATATGCAGAATTTAGTTTAGTATATAAAAATATATTTACATGTTGTGTATGGATTTCTACAATAATTATATGGATACAATTTTTCTTTTTTTTCTTAAAAAAAGAAGAAATTTTAAAAAAAGAAAATATAATTATTGCTAATTATTTTATCGTGACTATTTTAATAACATTTATACTAAGAGGATTTTCAATTAATGGATATCAAAAATTAATTACATATCCTTCAATATGTCTTTTTACTATATATAATTTAAAAAAAGATCCTAAAGATTTTTTAAATATTATAAATAATGTATTTATGGTATTGTTTATATTGAATCAGCTAATATTACGTAAATTTTTTTTACAACAATATCATATAACCTTCTTAGGACATGTTCAGATGATTGCACAATTAGGTGCTTTATCAATTTTTAGTGCTATAATTTATTGGATGATGTTTCATGAAAAGAAAAAACGAACAATATTAATTGTTATATTGGCTCTATTTACTATGATAACAACCGATGCATCATCAGCAAAAATTACATGTATTATTTTATGTATGTTTGCATTTTTATATAAAGTTAAGAAATATAATTTTTTAAAATATAGTACTAATATATATATTACTATTGGAATAATTGCTAGTGTAACAATAGTTTGTATATCAGTTATTAATAATATAAAATTTAATAATGCAATTTATTTTTTAGACTTTTCTGGGCGTAGTTTTGTTTGGGTTGATGCTTTGTCTAAAATAAAAAATAAAATAATATTTGGATATGGTATAGAAGGAGTTTTATTAAATGTTTTTTGGAATAAATGGACTAATGTAGATGGATTTAATTATGCACATAATCAAATTTTACAAAATTTTTTAGATGGAGGGCTAGTTGGTGCTATAACATTTTGGCTTATGATTTTTACTTTTTGTAAAAACACTAAAAAAATTTTGAGTGAAAAATATAAAGTGCTTATAAATGTTATTATAATTATCTTTTCTGCAATAATGATTTTTGAAAGTACTTCATTATATTGTTATATGTACATTTGTTTATCAATGATTTATGCTTTACCAAATATAATTAAAGATATAAAAAAAGGAGAGAAAAATATAAATATGGGTCTGATTAGTAAAATGAAATTAAAATTTGCAAATATATATTATCCATATAAAATAAAGAAAAAATCTGCTTCATATAAAGGAAGAATATATGTTGGAGGAAAAAGCTATGTAACTGACAAAACTTATTTAGGAAATAATGTTTGCTTTAATGGAATGTCAATGTCTGGTCAAGGAACTATTAGCATAGGGGATAACTTTCATTCCGGTCCTGGATGTCAGATAATAACATCATTTCATAATTACGAAGGTAATGAAATTCCATATGATAATACATTTATAAATAAAGATGTAACAATTGGAGATAATGTTTGGTTAGGAAATAATGTTATAATTCTTGGAGGCGTAACAATTGGAGAAGGAGCAATAATTCAAGCTGGAAGTGTAGTTTGCAATGATATACCAGAATGTGCAATAGCTGGAGGACATCCTGCAAAAGCATTTAAATATAGAGATAAAGAGCATTATTATAAATTAAAAGATGAAAAGAAATTTCATTAAAAATGTTTAAATAAATTACTATTTTAAGAAGGGATACAAGAATGTATATCAAAAAAATTATTAGTAAATATAACGATATGTCTAAGCCAGTTAAAGCAGCTTTATGGTACACAATATGTAATTTTATTAATAAAGGTATTGCACTTTTATCTACTCCAATTTTTACAAGAATCTTAACAGAAGAACAATATGGAACATTTGCTATTTTTCAATCATGGTTTAATATACTAATAATTTTTACTTCTTTAAATATCTTTTTGAGTGGATATACAAAAGGCTTACTTTTATATAAAGATGATACTGATGGTTTCACATCATCGCAACTTTCTCTAACAACTTGCATTACACTAATTTTTGGTGTTGTATATTTGATTAATATTGATTTTTGGACTAAGGTATTTGAACTTTCTCCTATTTTAATGGGAGCAATTTTTATTGAACTACTAGTGATGCCTGCATTTGAATTTTGGTGTGCAAAGGAAAGATTTGATTATAATTATAAAAAAATAATTATAATATCAATATGTATGAACGCTCTTTGTGTAGGATTAAGTGTTTTAACTATATTTAATACATCTTATAAAGTTGAAGCACGCATTTTTTCAGATGTATTTGCAAAACTACTATTTGCAGGCGTAATATTTATTATTATTTTTGTTAAAGGAAAAAAGATATATGATAAAAAATATTGGAAATATGCATTAAAATTTAATTTACCTCTAATACCACATTATTTATCAAATTATATATTAAATCAGTCTGATAGACTAATGATTGGTAAAATGGTGGGAAAAATTCAAACTGCATATTATAGTATATCTAATACAATTTCTAATGTAATGATGATATTAGTTGTAGCAATAAATAATTCTTTAACGCCTTATATTTATAAAACAATTAATGATGATCATCCTGAAAAAATAAAAAACAAAATAAATCCTATTACAATATTGATTGCAATATTATCTGTTGTAATAATGGCATTTGCACCAGAGATTATTAATATCTTTGCTGGAAAAGAGTACATGGATTCTATTTATGTTATACCACCTATTACTGCATCTGTTTATTTTATATTTATATACTCTATGTTTAGTACAATTGAATATTATTATGAAAAAACAGGATTAATTGCAATAGCAACAAGTATTAGTGCAATTTTAAATTTAATTTTAAATTATTTTGGAATTAAAATATTTGGATATTATGCAGCTGGATATACAACTTTAATTTGTTATATTTGTTTATCTTTCTTTCATTATATCTTTTATAGAAAAATAGTAAAAGAAAAATTTTCTGAATTGAAAAATATTTATGATATAAAATTAATGACAATAGTTGGACTATTTGTTTTAGTAATGATGGTTATTATGTCTATAATATATGAATTTTTATTAATTAGATATGCAATAATCATAGGTATAGTTTTGTTTATGTTTATAAAAAGAAATTATATAATTACTACTATAAAAACTTTAAAAAAATAAATTAAGATTGTAAAGGAAATTAATATATGAATAAATTAGAATATTTAAAAACAAATGGTTTAAAAAGAGCATTTCAAGTTTTATGGAAGTATAAGATTGAAATAATATATGAAAAAATTATATATTTATTTACAAAAAGTAGACCACTGAAAGATAAAATTTTAATAGAAAGTCACAATGATTTTGATTGTAATGGGGGCGCATTTTATAATTACTTAATAGAACATGGATATAATAAAAAATATAAAATTGTATGGTTAGTACGAAAAAAAGTAAAAAGTAACCTTCCAATCAATGTCAGTACTGTTCCATTACTTGGACCAAGCATAAAAAAAGCTTATCACATTTGTACAGCAAAATATTTTACATATGATTGCGAAAGTGTAAGCAAGTTAAGAGCTGACCAGAAAGTAGTATATTGCTCACATGGTGCAGGAGGACTAAAAAATGCTAAAGGAAAAATATTTATTCCAGATAGTGTTGATTATATTCTAGTTCAATCAAAAAATTATGCACCTATTCAAGCAAATCAATGGTCGTTAGATGCAAAAGATAAGAGATTTGTATATATAGGTTTTCCTGCTCAAGATACATTTTATATTGATGATAAATCAGAATTTTTGAAAATCACAGATAAAAAATATAAAAAAATAATTTTATGGATGCCTACTTTTAGAAAGGGGATGGCATTTAATCGTAATGATAGTTTAAAAGAACAAAGATTAGGTATACCATTATTTAATACATTAGATGAATATAAAGATTTTAATGAAAAACTCAAAGAAATTGATGCTTTTTTAATTATAAAAATTCATCCTAAACAAGATTTATCAAATTTAGGTATTTGTGATATGTCAAATATAAAAGTATTAACTGGAGATAGTGTAAAGAAACTTGGTATAGATAACTATAAATTGATAAAATGTACAGATGCACTTATTAGTGATTATTCAGGAGCAGCATATGAATATCTTCAATTAGATCGTCCTATAGGTTATGTATTAGATGATATGAATGACTACAAAATTGGTTTTGTAGTTGATGATATTCATAAATTAATCGCAGGACATGAAATATATAATTTACAAGATTTAGTGAATTTTATATCTGATGTTATAGAAGAAAATGATAAATATAAAGAAAGTAGAGAAAAGTTAAGAAATTATATATATGAATATCATGATGGAAATGCTTCAGAAAGATTAGCAAAATTATTAGGAATTTCTATGGACTAAATTACATTAATATATTAGAATTATTTCATAATAGCATAATAGTAGGAGGGATTTTTTTGTCGAATTATATTTTTTTATTTGATTTAGATTCAACAATAACAAAAAAAGAAATTTTACCAACTATTTCAGAAAAAATTGGTAAATTAGAAAAAATGAGAGAACTTACTGAGACAACTATGCAAGGAAAAATTCCATTCAGAACTAGTTTTTTAAAGCGAGTTAAAATTTTAAGTAATGTAAGTGTTTCAGAAGTAAATGAAATGGTTGCAAATATACCTTTAAATAAGTATATAGTAGATTTTATAATCAGAAATAAAGAGCGATGCTATGTTATAACAGGAAATCTTGATGTGTGGATTAGTAAATTAATGGATAATCTTGGAATGAAAGACCATGTTTATTGCTCAAAAGCACAAGTAAAAAATGATTATATTTCTCAAGTAGTGAGTGTACTAGATAAAGAATTAATTATTAAACAATTTGTTTTACCAACAGTAGTTATCGGCGATGGAGATAATGATACAGGAATGGCGAAATTATCTGATATTGCAATTGGATTTGGTGGAGTAAGAGATATTGCACCTTCGTTACTAAAAAACATTGATTATGCATTTTATGATGATAAAAAATGTGCTAATTTTTTAAATAAACTATTATAGAAAAAGTAAAAAAATAAAAAGTAAAAAAAGGAGTAATAAAATGAAGAAAATTTTAACTTTTGGAGTATATGATTATTTTCATATAGGACATTTAAGATTGTTTAAACAATGTAAGGAACATGCGGATTATTTAATTGTTGCTGTTCAAAATGGAGATTATATTTTGAAATATAAACCAGATGCAAAAGTATTATATTCAACGGAGGAACGTGTTGAAATATTAGAAGCTTTAAAAATAGTAGATGAAGTGTGTGTATATAATAGTGTTGATCCAGAAACTCTAGAAAAAATAGATTTTGATATTTTAGCACTTGGCGAAGATCATATAGGAGGGCGTTTTACTATAGTTGAAGATTGGTGTAGAAAAAAAGGAAAAGAAGTGGTTAGATTAAAAAGAACACCGGGAATATGCTCATCTGCAATAAAAAAAGAATTATCTAATTAGTATATTATAATATAATTAATATTGACATGGGTGAATTTTAAAATTAAAATGTAAGATTAATATAAAGAAAATAAGCATTTTTTATTATAAAAAACAAAAAAACTCTTGCATATAAAAAAATAAAATGATATAATACAATCAGTTTTATACAAGGGAGGAAATAAAAATGAAAAAATTATTAACAATAGCATTATTATTTATTATGCTAACAATGGTCGTAATGACAGCTGTAAACGCAGCAACATCAAATAATTTACCAGATGAAATATATGCAATAGGAAGCAAATATGGAATGAAAGAATCAGATAAATTAAGAATGGTAAGATATTTAAGTGACTATCCATTATCTGATGAAAAATGCAACGAAATATTAGCTTTAGCAAACCAAGCTGATAAAATTATGCAAGAAAATGGTACAACTGATTACAAATCATTACCAACTGATGTAAAAGCACAATTAAGAACATTAGCAAATGATGCAGCAAGTATTGCAGGAGTAACATTAAACTTTTCAGCTGATGGAATCGAAGTTTATAAAGATGGAAAATTAGTTGAAAGTGTTAGTGAATCAGGAACATTACCATACACAGGAAACAATGTAAACGTAATAGCTATTGGTAGTTCAATATTAGCAATAGTTGGATTAGCAGTAATAGCAAAAAAAATAATCAAATAAATAATAAGTTAATGGGATTTTTATAAAAAACTGCACCATAAATATTAAATAAAAAAGTTTAATATTTATAGTGTAGTTTTTTTATTAGATATACAAAAAAACTTAAATCAAAAAAATAAAACAATTACTATAAGAACATTGTTACATAATATTTCAAAAAAAACTAAAAAAGCATTGAAAAAAATGTATAATAATGTTACAATAAATGTGGTGTTTGTATAAATAGTACACATAAATGAACATAAAAGGGGAAATACTAGTGAAATTCATAAAAAAACATAGAAATGTATACTTAAGAATTATGGATGTTATAGTAATAATTCTAGCATATTATATTGCTGAAAGTATTATAGGAAACCATATTATTATAACAACACAAACAAATAAAATGATTATTAACACAATTTTTATTGCAATTATTATATATGGTGCAACATTAGAATTTTTTAAAACTTATAAAAATATAACAAGATATGAAAATGGAAATGACTATTTAATATATGTGCTTGCATGTTCAATTGCTTGTATGGTAATGACATTTATTTATCTAACAATACCAAAAATACCAATAGTAAGTGCAAGAACTAATTTAATTGCTGGACTTTTAATAGTTATATCTATAATAGGATATAGAGTTATAATTAGAATGTTTTTAACAGAAATATATGACAAAAAAAATAAAAAAGAAGATTCTAATAAGAAAAATATACTAATCATAGGAGCAGGAGAAGCAACAAAAATATTATTGGGAAATTTAAAAGTCAGTATGAAAGATATATATAATGTAGTAGGACTAATAGATGACAACCCAAATAAATTAGATTATGCAATATCAGGAAATAAAATATTAGGAACAAGATATGATATACCAAGAATATGCAAAGAAAATAATGTTGAATTTATCTTTTTTGCAATATCAAATATATCAAATGAAGAAAGAAGAAAAATACTTGAAATTTGTCAAGAAACAGGATGTAAAGTAAGAATATTACCAGGAATAAAAGAATTAGTAAAAAATAAATCACTTATGGATAGCTTTAGAAATGTAGAAATAGAAGATTTATTAGGAAGAGAACCAATAAAATTAGATAACAAAAACATAAGAAAACTAATTGAAAATAAAGTTGTATTAATTACTGGTGGAGGAGGTTCTATTGGGTCAGAACTATGCAGGCAAATTGCAAAATTTAAACCAGAAAGATTAATAATAGTTGACATTTATGAAAATAACTTATATGATATAGAGCAAGAGTTAAAATTTAATTATCCAAAATTAAAAATAGAAGCTATTGTTGCAAGCATAAGAGATAAAAATAGATTAAATGAAATATTTGAAGAATTTAATCCATATTTAGTATTTCATGCAGCAGCTCATAAGCATGTACCTTTAATGGAGACCAGCCCATTAGAAGCAATTAAAAATAATGTATTTGGAACTTATAATGTAGTAAATTGTGCTGACAAATACAATGTGAAAAGATTTATCTTAATTTCAACAGATAAGGCAGTTAATCCAACTAACATTATGGGAGCAACAAAACGTCTATGTGAAATGATAATACAAGCAAAAGATAAGGTAAGCAAAACTGAATATGCAGCAGTAAGATTTGGCAATGTACTTCGGAAGTAATGGATCTGTTATACCACTATTTAAAAAACAAATTGCAAGTGGTGGACCAGTAACAGTTACTCATAAAGAGATTACAAGGTTCTTTATGACAATACCAGAAGCAGTATCTCTTGTATTACAAGCTATAACATATGCAAAAGGCGGAGAGATATTTGTATTAGACATGGGAAAACCAGTTAAGATTTATGAAATGGCAGAAAAATTAATCAAATTATCAGGTTTAGAACCAAATGTAGATATACAAATAAAAGTAACTGGGCTTAGACCAGGAGAAAAATTGTATGAAGAATTATTAATGGAAGAAGAAGGATTAACTGAGACCAAACATGATAAAATTTACATAGCACCACCATCAGATATTGAAATGAAAGATATAGAAGAAAAATTAGAAAAATTAAATGACATTATTATACATGAGTGCAAAAATGAGCAAAAAGAAGGAATAAAAGAAGTAATGAAGGCAGTTGTGCCAACATATAAAGAAGCAAAAATTAATATAAACAATTAAAATAATAGAATTGTACCTTTATAAATGATGTAAAAATAGTTTGTAAAACAGTAAAAAAAGTTTTGCATAAAGAAGATATATTAGTTGAAAAAGGAAATATATTGCAAAATTTGGATATAGAAAGGGAAAAAATAAAATGATAAAAAATAAAATAAAAAATATTCTAAAAACAAATACTTTTATATATAAAGTATATTCTTTTTGCTTTAATTTATTTCTTAGTATATTAAGAATATTTGTAAAAGTAGAAGATGATATTATTTTAATGAATTCTTTTGGAGGCAAAAAGTATGATGATAGCACAAGAGTAATTTTTGAATATATGAAAACACAAGAAAAGTATAAAAAATATAAAATATATTGGGCTTTCCATAATCCAGATGAATTTGAGGTAGAAGGAGCTGAAAAAATAAAAACAGATACACTACATTATTTTATCATCGCATTAAAAGCTAAATATTGGATAACAAATTCATCAATTGAGAGAGGATTAAAATTCAAAAACAAAAACACAATATATATTAATACATGGCATGGAAGCCTAAAAAAAATGGGTAATGATGCAAATATAAATGCATTTAAATTTAAGACTTCAAAATGCGATATAGTGTATGCCCAAAATAAATATGATTTAGAAAATATGCCTAGAGTATGTAACATACCAAAAGAAAAAGTTGTTTTAGTAGGATATCCTAGAGATGATGAACTTTTTTCAACGACTGAAGAAGAAATAATAAAAATAAGAGAAAAATTAAATATTCCAAAAGACAAAAAAGTAATTATGTATGCACCAACTTTTAGAGAATTTAATAGAGATAAAGATGGATGTTTTATAGCACCACCAATTGATATAGAAAAATGGAGAGAAAAATTATCTAATAAATATATAATTTTATTTAGAGCACATTACGAAATAAGCAAAATATTAGGAATAAAAACAGATGATTTCATAACAAATGTTTCAGATTATCCAAATTTAAATGAACTATTGAAGATATCTGATATATTAATTTCAGATTATTCAAGTATAATGCTTGACTATTCAATATTAGAAAGACCAATATACAGTTATGCTTATGATTATGATGAATTTGAAGAAAAAAGAGGACTTTATATTGATTTAGAAAAAGAGTTACCAAATGGTATTTGCAAAAAAGAAGATGAATTATTAGAAAAAATAATAAATTGCAATTTTGAATTAGAAAAGATAAAAACAAAAAAATTTAAAGAAGAATTTATTGAAAGTGATGGAAACGCAAGAAAATATATAGATAATATTATAGCATAAATAAAAAATGTGAAATATGTATTTTTATGTAAGAAATAAAAAAAGGAGAAAAATCAAAAATGAAAATATCATATAGTTTCGGAATGGTTGATTTAATACATTATGGTCATATAGTAGCTTTAAAAAAAGCTAGTAAATATTCTGATATAAGTATTTTCGGACTAGTTAGTGATGAAGCATCTGATGCTTTATATGGCGTTCATGTATCAAATGAAAAAGAACGTAGAAGTGTTATTGAAAGTATAAAATTTATAGATAAAGTTATACCACAATTGACTTTCGATCCAACAGATAATTTAAAGAAAATTCATGAAAAATATCCAGATGCTGAAATTACATTATATCATGGAAATGAATGGGGAGTTATGTCTGCAAAAAAATATATAGAATCAATAGGTGGACATGCTGTAAAGATTGATTATTATGACAGATTATCTCCACAAAAGATATTAGATACTTTAAATAAAAAAGAAGTAGAAAATAGTTATATTAATAATAATCTTATATCAACAAAAGCTAATACATTGTTGGCTTTAAAAGAATTGGTGAAAAAATCTGTTATAGAAGATATTTTTGTTATTACATATAATGATTTAAAAAACAATCTAGATAACGTATTAAATAATATAAAAACGAAATTTAAAGGTAAAAAGATTGTTGTAAGAAGTTCATCTAAAAGAGAAGATGCTTTTCAAGAATCTAATGCAGGTCATTTTACAAGTGTGCTTAATGTAAATTCTTCAAATTTAAATGATATAAAGAATGCCATTAATAAAGTTATAAAATCATATGGAGATGATGCTGAAAAAGATGAGCAAATATTAATTCAGACACAAACAAATAATGTATTAATGTCAGGAGTTATATTTACACGAGATATTCAAAAAAACAGACCATATTATGTTATAAACTATGATGTTAGTGGAAGTACAGATTCTGTTACTTCAGGAGCTGGAGGAAAATCAGCTTGGATTTCTTATACAATAAATAAAAACAATATACCAAAAAAATGGAAAAAATTAATGGATGCTGTTAATGAAATTGAAAATATTTTTAAAGGGATTTTACTCGATATTGAATTTGCAGTTACAGAATCAAGTATTGTTATTTTTCAAGTTAGACCACTAGCAGCAGCTTATAAATTTGGTAGAAAAAATGATATTGATAAAATAGAAGAGGCAAAAAAAATTGCAATTTTACAATACAATAAATTATTAAAAGAAAAAATGGCTTATTATTCAGATATGGCTTTTTGGAATCCAGCAGAAATAATAGGAGATAATCCTAAAAATTTAGACTATTCTCTGTACCGAGAAATAATAACTAAAATTGCTTGGAATAGTGGGCTTGTTCCATTAGGTTATCGTTCAATTCCACATGAATTAATGTTTCGCTTTGGTAATAAACCATATATTAACTTAGAAAGATCATTTGAAGCATTGATGCCGGCTAGTATTTCAAATAGCCTTGCTAATAAGTTAAAAAATAGTTATTTAAAAAAATTAAAAAATGACTTGTCTGCTCATGATAAAATAGAATTTGAAATATCACATAATTGCTATGATTTTTCAATGCATAAAAGAATGAAAGAACTAAGAAATGATGGATTTAGTAATGAAGAAATTTCAGAATTAGAAGAAGCTTTAAAACATATTACAATAGAAAATATTAATAATTATCCAAAATATTTAAATGATGATATAGAAGATTTAAGAAAACTAGAAGTAATAAGACTTGATATACAAAATAATATTAAAGGCAGTAATGATTATAAATTAATAGCTAAATCTATTCATATTTTATTAGATTCAATTGAAAAATTTGGAACACCACAATTTTCAAGACATGCCAGATGCGCTTTTATTGCTAAGTCAATTTGTAAGTCGCTTGTCAATGAAGGATATATTACTTCTAACGAGTTTAATCAATTTATGTCAAGCATTCACACAATAGCAGTTGAATATGATAAAGAATATCATGATGTTCAAAAAGGCAATCTAAAAATCGAACAATTTAAATCAAAGTATGGTCATTTAAGAGCAGGTACATATAATATTAGAAGCCCTAGATATGACCAAATTGATAATTTAATTGCACAAGGTGAAAAATCAAATCAAAAAATTGAAAAATGCAATAATAACAAAAATATAGACAAAGTATTATGTGACGCTATAAACAAAGCATTAGAAAAAGCAAAGATAAAAAATTTATGTGGAAAAGATGTAATTTATTTTATAAAACAATCTATTGAACAAAGGGAGTATTTTAAATTTATTTTCACAAAAACTTTAAGCTATGCTATAGAACTAATTAAGCAAATTGGAAATAGCTTGGGCTTTGAAACAAAGGATTTATCATATTTAGAGGTTTCAGAAATATATGCATTAGAGTTTTATTCTGATGTAGAACAAATGAAAAAATTCTGGAACTTAGTTATAAATCAGAGAAAATATAATTATAAAATTAATTCAAGCTTAATTTTGCCTGAAGTAATATCTTCCAAAACAGATTTTGATTGTATAGAATTAATAGATTCAAGACCAAATTTTATTACAGAAAGTAGAGTTACAAATAATGTGATAGTTTTAGATGATGACATAGTAGAAAGTTCTATAGAAGGAAAAATTGTTGTAATAGAAAAAGCAGATCCAGGGTATGATTGGATTTTTTCAAAAGGAATATGTGGATTAGTAACAAAATATGGTGGTGCTGCTTCTCACATGGCTATAAGATGTGCAGAATTTAAAATTCCAGCAGCTATTGGTAGTGGAGCTAAATTATTTGACTATGTTATAAATTCAGAAGTTATTACTATAGATTGTAAAAATGAAAAAATTATAAGAGAAAAATAATGAGGTGCTAATATATGAATATAGTTATATATACTCAAAGAGTTGAAATGGTAGATAAGTATAATGAAAGAAGAGATTGTGCAGATCAAAGAATTCCAGAGTTTATACAAAAATGTGGTTATTTACCAATCCCTATACCTAATAATGTCGAAATAGTAAAAGAAATATTAAAAAATATAAAGCCTAATGGAATTATTTTAACTGGTGGAAACAGCTTAGTTAAATATGGTGGAAATGCCATAGAAAGAGATGAAGTGGATTATCTACTGATAGAATATGCTATTGACCAAAAAATACCATTATATGGCTTTTGTAGAGGAATGCAATCAATTTTAGATTATTTTAAAAATGATTTAAATAATGTGCCAGGACATGTAGCTATAAGACATAAGATAAAAGGTAAAGAAAATGAAATAGAAGTTAATAGTTTTCATACTCAAGCTTGTAAAAAGCTAAATAATGATTCACTGGAAGTAATTATGCAAGCAGAAGATGGTGTTATAGAAAAAATAAGACATAAAAGTTTACCCATAATTGGTACTATGTGGCATCCTGAAAGAGAAAATGAATTTAGAATAGAAGATATAAATTTAATAAAAAAATTATTTGGAGGAAAATAGAATGAAAGCAATTATTTTAGCAGCTGGTCAAGGGAACAGATTAAAAAAATATACTGAAAATTTACCAAAAGGAATGTTAAATTTTATGGGAAAAACTATAATTGAAAGACAAATCGAGATGTATAAAACTTGTGGTATAAACAATATTATTATTGTAAAAGGATATGCAGGAGACAAAATTAACTATGATGGTGTAAAATATTATACAAATGAAGAATTTGCAACAACTAATATGGTTGAAACTCTTCTAAAAGCTAAAGATGAATTTGATGATGATATTATAGTAAGTTATTCAGATATTTTATTTGAACCAGAATTATTAAAAGAAATGATTTTAGCCAAAGGAGATTTTAATTGTGCAGTAGATGACAACTGGAAAGAGTATTGGAAAAAAAGATATGGAAGAATAGATTTTGACACTGAAAGTTTAAAAATCGATTCAAATAATAATATTGTAGAATTAGGTTTAGAAAATTCACCAATTGAAGAAATTAGTGCAAGGTATATTGGTCTATTAAAATTTTCTAAAAAAGGTTTATCTTTTATTGTAAAAACAATGGAAGAAGCACACAAAAATTTTGAAAACAAGCCATGGCAACAATCTGGTAAAATAGTTAGTAAAGCATATATGACAGATTTGTTAAATGCAATAATAGAGTCTGGAGAAGAAGTAAAGGCAATACACTTTTGTAATGGATGGATTGAATTTGATACAAATGAAGACTATGAAAATGCTTTGGAATGGGCTAAAAATAAAACAATAAACGATATTATAAAATTATAATATAAAAATCTATACATTTTTTAAATAGTTGATATTTATTTTTCATTATTCTTTATATAAGCCCTAAAAAATATTGTCAAAAAACTTAAAATATTGTATAATAAATAAAGATATAACAAGATTTTTTATGACAATACCAGAAGCAGTATCTCTTGTATTACAATTAATGTCTTATGCAAAAAAAAACGGAGAGATATTTGTAATAAATATATAAAGAATTACTAATAAAAAAAGTAATGAAGGCGGTTGTGCCAACATATAAAGAAACAAAATTAATATAAACAATTAAAAATAATAGAACCGGAGAAGAATATGGAACCTTTTAAAAATAAAGTATGGTTATCATCACCAACAATGCATGGAGAAGAAATGAAATGGGTTAAAGAAGCCTATGATACAAACTGGATGTCAACTGTAGGTGAAAACATTAATGAAATAGAGAAAAAAATTGCTAAAAAAGTTGGAACTAAATATGCAGTGGCATTATCATCAGGAACAGCAGCATTGCATTTAGCAGTAAAACTTGCTGGAGTAAAATTAGGAGATAAAGTTTTTTGCAGTGATATGACATTTAGTGCAACAGTTAATCCTATAGTCTATGAAGGGGGAATACCTGTATTTATTGAT
>CANQNA010000011.1 GCA_947625005.1 uncultured Bacilli bacterium | reverse complement strand
GTTGATGAGGGAATAAGAGCATTAAAAGAATCAGGATGTAATGATATTACAATATTACACTGTGTTTTATCTTATCCTACTGAGCCTATAAATGCAAATTTAAGAATAATAGAGACATTAAAAAGAGTTTTTCCAGATGTAAAAGTTGGATTTAGTGATCACGTTGCTCCAGATCCAACTATGATGACTTTAGCAACTGCATACTTATTAGGGGCTACAGTCATTGAAAAACATTTTACTCTAGATAAAACTTTGCCAGGAAACGATCATTATCATGCTGGTAGCCCTGAAGATTTTAAAAAGGCAATTGCAAACTTTCAATTTATAAATAAAATTTTAGGATCAAGTGAAAAAACTGTTTTAGAATGTGAAAAAATTCCTAGAAGAGAAGCTAGACGTTCATTAGTATTAACGAGAGACATGAAAGCAGGCGAAATCATAACAGAAAAAGATTTAATAGCAAAAAGACCTGGTACGGGAATTTCACCAGTATATACTAATATAATTATTGGTAGAAAAATTAAACAAAATTTATCAGAAGATACAATTTTAACATGGGATATGATATAACTAATAGCAATATATAGTTGTTTCTAACAAAATTATAATAAATAGTTCAAAAACATTTAATAAATATGGCAATGTATTATCATCAATTTCATATGGAAAGTAATATTTTAAATAAAAATGATATTGTCATTATACAATAAGTGTTTATACTTTCATAAAATATGAAGACTATAAGTTTATGTTTTAAAATATACAATATTGTAAATTATAATTTAATGGTTATTTTAGTTTTAATTCAAAAAAATTGTAATTTTTAGTTGGAATATCATATTTTCATATGATGGATGTAAAAAATAAAAGCTAAGTTATGATAAATAGTAAGAAAGATTTAAAGTATTACATCGAAGCAGACCTTAAATCATTAGGTATAAAAAATAAATATGAGACTTAGAGTTTGTGCTTTATTATGTCCTCAAATATGGAAATTCCAAATAAAAATGCGTAGACTTGAATATAGAAAGAATTGTTGTTGTAAAAGCACAATTGGGAAACTTATATTTGATATTCAGCATAATATGTTTAAGGCTTATGGACTAAAACTTGGTTTTACAATTCCATTAAATGTATTTGGCCCTGGACTAGCAATTATACATACGGGTACAATTATTATTAATAGTCAGGCTAAGTTTGGCTCTAATACAAGAGGTTCGACAGGAATGATAATTCATGGTGATGTAAGTAAGTAAAATTGAGTTATTTTCAAAAACTTTATTACTTTACTATACGATAATAGATAAAACTATTTGATATGACCATTTTTATGGATAAATATTTAAACTATCAATATCAAAATTATATTTTAGTTCCATATTAAATTTTAGTTGTATAAATAAAATATTTAATATATAGTTTAATAGATTTATTAAGAAAAAACATACATACTAGTTGTGGATAAATTTTCTAAAGTTATTAAATGCTTTAAGAAGAATTTATCAATTTGTTCCAAATTAATAGATTATTGACTTTTAAAGATAAAAGTGTAATTAAAGTAATATATCTTGGCAACAAGTTAGCATTTATCAAGAAGATATGTAAAATTTGAGATAAACTAAGAAACATATCAATAAATTGTCATCTTCTAAAAGTTAGTACGCTTAATCGTAATAACTTTACATTTCCATTTTAATAATGTATAATGTGAATAGGTGATAAAAATGCTAATTAGAGAACAATATTTATCTAAAATTAGGGGATTTTACGATTCTAATTTGATTAAAATATTAGTTGGTATCAGAAGATGTGGTAAATCAGTAATACTAAATCAAATAATTCAAGAATTAAAAGAAAAAAATCACATTTCTGATGATCATATAATTTTTATTAATTTTGAATTTATAGAATATGAAGATTTACTAGATTATAAAAAACTTAACAAATACATAAAAGATAAAATCGTAGATAACAAAATATATTATATATTCTTAGATGAAATTCAAAATGTAAATAATTTTGAATATGTGGTTAATTCGTTAAGAGCTTCACTAAAAAATATAAGCTTATTTATAACTGGCTCCAATAGCAAGATGCTATCTGATGAATTATCAACTGTATTATCTGGAAGATATGTTTTATTTAATATAAATCCATTATCTTATAAAGAATATGTTTTATTAACCAATAAAGATGGATATGATTTAGATACATTTTGGGATTATGCTAAATGGGGCGGATTGCCAAACAGATGTGAATTTAATAAAGAAATAGATATAAAAAATTATCTACATAGTGTCTATGATTCAATAATTTTAAGAGATGTAGTAAAAAGACTTAATTTAAAAGATACATTATTGTTTGATATGATACTTCAATATTTAATTGAAACAGCTGGAAGAGAGTTTTCGGCAGATAATATAATAAAATATTTAGACAAAGAAAATAAGAAAATATCCAAAGAAACATTATATAATTATATAGATGCATTATGTAAGGCGCTAATATTAAAAAAAGTTTATCGATATGACATAGCGGGAAAAGGAGTATTAAAAACACTAAATAAATATTATGCAACAGACTTAGGAATAGCTCAAATAAAAAATAATAATCCAGAATTTCAAAAATATATAATATTAGAAAATATAGTTTATAATGAATTAATAAACCGTGATTATGAAGTGTATATTGGTAAAACTAAAAATGGCGAAATAGATTTTTTAGCGAAGAAGGAAGGAAATATAAAATATTTTCAAGTAACATATGAAATGCAAGGAAATCCAAAAACAATAGAAAGAGAATTTGAGGCATATAAAGGAATAGAAGATAATTATTCTAAATACGTATTATCACTTGATAAGGTAGACTTATCCTGCAATGGAATTATTCATTTAAATTTAATTGATTTTCTATTATCAGATGAAATATAAATAAAACAAAAAAATTTACTTTGAAAGAAGTAGATTTTTTTTATTGGAAAAATGTAACTCTCATCTTCAGCCTGGTTAATTACACGAAAGTACAAAAAGTATTTCAACTTGCTTAAACGAAAACAGTTAAATAAGGAAAAACAACAATCCTCCTTTACGAAAGATAAACTATTCAGATAGTGAGCGTTGGTTTTTCCTAAATAACAATAATAAGAGTTTTGTAGTAATAATCGATTAATTACTACATCTAAATGGTACCAGGATAGTTATGAAAGAACCATTACGAGTCGCCCACATTATAGGCAAATGGGTGGGTGGAGGAGTAGAATCAGTAGTAATGAATTATTATCGCTATATAGATAAAACAAAAATCCAATTCGATTTCTTTATAGATGAAGATTCAACAATGGAACCACCTATTGAAGAAATAGAAAAACTAGGTGGTAAAGTCTATAAAATACCTTCTTATACTAAGATAATAAAATATCATAAAGAATTAAAAAAAATCTTGAAAGAAAATAATTATAAAATAGTACATTCCCATATCAATACATTATCTGTCTTTCCGTTATTTGCTGCAAAAAGAGCAGGAGTTCCAGTAAGAATAGCTCATAGTCATTCAACAACTAACAAAAAAGAATGGAAGAAGAATATAATTAAACAAATCTTAAGACCGTTTTCCAAATTATTTGCAACAGATTATATGTGTTGTAGTGAATTAGCAGGCAGATGGTTATTTGGCAATAAAGCGTATGACCAAGGTAAAATATATTTATTACATAATGCCATAGACTTAGATAAATTTAAATACGATGAAAAGGTAAGAAAAGCCAAAAGAAAAGAACTCAGAATAAAAGATGATACATTAGTAATCGGTCATGTAGGAAGATTTGTAGAACAAAAAAATCATACATTTTTAATCGATATATTCAATGAAGTACACAATGAACAACCTAATTCTATCCTTTTATTAATAGGCGAAGGACCATTAAAAGAAGAAATCCAAAATAAAGTAGAAAGATTAAAATTAACAGATTCAGTCAAATTTTTAGGACAACGAGCAGATGTCAATGAACTATATCAAGTAATGGATGTATTTGTATTGCCAAGTCTTTATGAAGGATTACCAGTAGTCGGAATAGAAGCTCAAGCTGCTGAACTTCCATGCATATTTTCAAATTCAATGACTAAAGAAACTAAAATGTTAAATTCAACAAAATTTATTTCATTAAAAGATAATGAAAGTGAATGGTCCAATAATATTTTAAATATTTATAAAAATTGTAAAAGAAAAGATTGTCAGCAAAAATTGATTCAAAAAGGCTTTTATATAAAAAATGAAACTACTAAATTAGAAGAATATTTAAAAAAAATAGGATGGTGTTAATGTGAATTTAATAAAAGAACTTAGAAAAAAAACTTTACCAGAAAGTAAAAAAAATGAAGTTAAAACAGATATTATAGCTTTTTATTTTTTTAGGCCAATTAGTGATATATTAACTTATTTATTTTTAAAATTAAAAATTAGTGCAACAAAAGTTACACAATTTTCACTAATTTGGATTTTATTATCTTTTATTTTATTTATTATAGGAGATAATAAAATTTATTATGCTGCGGCTTTATTATGTATTTTCATTTGGGATATATTAGATGGAATCGATGGCAACATTGCAAGATATACGGATACTTGTTCTACAAAAGGTGGCTTATGGGATGCAACAGTAGGATGGTTAGCAATGTATGTATTTTTTACTGGAATGGGATTAGTTGCATTTAGAGAAAATTCATTAATAAAATTAAATTTCTTCCCTAATTATTATTATATACTTTTTGGTACATTAGCTGGTTTCTCATTATTATTTCCAAGATTAGTTATGCATAAGAAAGCTGGGTTAGAAGGGACTAGCAGTATAAAAGAAGCCAAAGATAGATACCACTATGGCATATTAAAAAAAATAGTATTTAATATTTCATCAATAAATGGTTTAGGGCTTATAATTTTTATTATTTCAGTGTCTTTAAATATAACAAATATTGTAATAATAATGTATTTTATATTAAATTTGGGAATTGCTTTAGGATTAGATTATAAATTACTAAAATAATTAAAAATAGGAGAAAAAAATGAAAAAAATAGCAATTATTATCGCCGGTGGTTCCGGTAAAAGAATGGGACAAGATATTCCTAAACAATTTATAAATGTAGGAGAAAAGCCAATAATTATTTATACACTAGAAGCTTTTCAAAAACATCCAAATATTGATGGAATCATTGTTGTTTGTATTGATGGCTGGCATGAAATATTAAATTCATATGCCAAGCAATTTAATATAACTAAAGTAAAATCAATAGTTTCTGGTGGAATTAATGGTCAAGAATCTATAAAAAATGGTTTACTTGAAGCCAAAAGATTATATTCAGAAAATGATATAGTGTTAATTCATGATGCTATAAGACCTATGGTTTCACCTGAAGTCATTTCTGATTCAATATCAGTATGTCAAATGTATGGAAATGCCATAGCAGTAGTTCCTTGTACAACTGTAGTATTAGAAAAAACAACGGAAAAATATTCAAAAAATATAGTAGATAGAGACAACATATATTTAACTCAAACGCCTCAAACATTTGTCTTAAAAGATATTTTAAATGCCCATAAAGAGGCGGCAGAAAAGGAAATTACAAACTCTGTAGCAAGTTGTTCTTTATATATAGAATTAGGCAAAAAAGTATTTTATTCAACTGGCGATGAAACAAATATAAAATTAACTAGACCTGGTGATATTCAAATTTTTAAAGCACTTTTAAATACAAAGAAATCAGAATGGATGAAATAATTTTAAAAATTAAAGGAGTATAAAATGTTTAATAATTCCAAATATTTAAATGATTTAAAAAATCAATTAAAGTATATTAGCCTAGATAAATTAAAAAATAAAAAAATACTTATTACTGGTGCCAATGGATTAATATGTTCTTATATTATTGATTTATTGATTTTTGCCAATATAAATCAAAAAGCAAATATTACCATATTAGCCATGAGTAGAAATTTAAAAAAATTAAAAGAAAGATTTAAATATTATTACAATGATAAATTATTTGTTCCTATAATTCAAGATGTATGTGAACCCTATAACTGTGAAAATCTTGATTATATAATACACGGCGCAAGTAATGCCAATCCAACGCTTTTTATCAATGACCCTATTGGAACAATGAATGCAAATTACATAGGAACGCTTAATATGTTGAATTTAGCTAAAAAAAATAATTCTAAAATGGTATATATATCAAGTAGTGATATTTATGGATTAGTTTCAGATAATAATAGTTTAAAAGAAAATCAATATGGTTACATAGATTTTCTGAACATTAAATCTTCTTATGCATCTTCAAAAAGATGCGCAGAAACATTATGCGTTTCATTTTATTCACAATATAATATTGATGTTAAAATAGTTAGACCTGCTCATATATATGGACCAACATATACAGAATCGGATACACGAGCGATTTCTAATTTTATTATGACTGCAATAAATAAAAAAAATGTAGTTATGAAAAGTAATGGTTCTTCAATTAGATCATATTGCTATGTTGGAGACTGTGCCATAGGAATTTTTCAAATTTTGTTAAGTGGTGCTGCAGGTAATGCATATAATTTATCTAACAACAATAGCTTAATTTCAATAAAAGATATGGCAAAAATTATATGCAATTATTGCAATGTAAAATTGGAAATTAAATTACCTGTAAACGATATTGATAGAAAAATTGATTCCAATGTTAAATTTATAAAAATTAATAGTGATAAACTTGAAAACTTAGGGTGGACACCAAAAATAAATATACAAGATGGAATTAAATTAACTATAGATATTTTGAAATTTAAAGGTAAGTGAGTTTTAATGAAATTAATTAATATTAGTATAATAGTTCCTGTTTATAAAGTACCAATAGAATTTTTGAAAAATAATATAGAACATTTGATAAATCAAACAATGAAAGATATTGAAATAATTCTTGTAGATGATGGTTCTCCTGATAATTGCGGTAAAATATGTGAACATTATGCTAAAAAAGATAAAAGAATAAAAGTAATTCATCAAAAAAATAAAGGACTTTCTGGTGCTAGAAATACTGGAGTTGTTAATGCAAATGGAGAATATATTATGTTCGTAGATGGCGACGATTGGTTAGAATTAAACGCATGCGAAATACTTTATAGTTATATAAAAAATAATAAGTGTGACATAATAGCAGGATGTTTAGTTAAACAATATGGTGATAATATATATGAAGCAGATTATTCGAAGTTTATAGATGGTAAGTTGTATTCCAAAAATGAAATAAAATATTGGCAAAAAGAGATGCTAGATTTTAATGGAAATATGTCATCAGTTAATGGAAAACTAATTAATAAAAAATTTTTAATTGATAATAATTTATTCCATGATGAACAATTGAAATATGGTGCAGAAGGGATAGAATTTTTTATTAGATTTTTTGGAAAAGCAAAAAGTGCAATTTTTATAAAGAAAAATATATACCACTATGTTTACAATAATCTTTCAATAACTGAGGTTTTTAGTGAGGAAAATATTAAATTAACATTAGAAAGCTTTAAAAGAATAAAGAAAACAATCGAAAAAACTAATAATAAAGAAGAATTATTGAATATGTTTTATAACAGATTACTTTATGTAATTACTACTGCCGCTATTAGTGGTTACTTCAGTCCAACAAATAAAGAAAAATATATTCTAAAAAAGAAAAAATATATTGAATATCTAAAAGATAGCGATATAAAAAAAGCATTAAAACTTTTAAATTTTAATGATATGTCGTTTTCAAGAATAATTGTAATTTATTTAATAAAATTTAAAATGTTTAGGTTAATTGCCATAATTGCAAAGTTTAGATATAAACAAAAACATAATAAAAAAGGAGTAAAAGTATGATAAATATTTCTTTATCATTTGATGATGGAAGACACGATAATTACGTAATAGCTAAAAATATTCTTGAACCTATGAATATTCCAGCTACATTTAATGTTACTATAGGCTACATATTAAATGATAAAAATATTGAAAAGCCATCAGAAAATGAGCCTATGACTATAAATGAATTGAGAGATTTAGCAAATAATAAATTATTTGAAATATCCAGTCATGGATATGAACACAATAATGATGTTGATAATTTGATTTATGGTGCAAAAAAAATTAAAGAAAAATTATATTGGAAGGATAATAAAAAAATTGGGATTGTTTCACCTCATAGTCAGTTTATGATAAATAAAATTGATACATCATTGCCTAAATTTAAGCTTAATAATATTATATATTTACGAGTAGGAGCAAGATTTGGAAAAATTAAATTTATTAGAAAAATAGTGAGAAAATTAAATAGAGTTTTTCATATTCCATTTTTATCTTATTGGGTTTATAAAGAATCTTTTGTAAAAAAATCTGATAATTTTATTTTATATTCAATTGGAATTTATAAATATAATACATATAATGAAGTTAAATATATCATCGATAAATGTATTAGAGAAAATAAATCAATTATTTTTGAGTTTCATTCTATTTTAAGAAAAAGTGATCCTTTTTATGATAATCTCTATATGTGGGAATATGATGATTTTTATAAATTATGTAAATATTTAAAAAAATTAGAAATGGAAACTAAAATAAATATTTGTAAAGTTAAAGATATAAAAGGAAACAATTATGATAGATAAATTACTAACTACTAGAAATAGCAATTATATAAAAGGAATCAGTGCTATTATGATTTGTATTTCCCATATAGTTGATAATTCTTTTCCTTCAAATATTGTATTTCTAAAAGACGGAAGCTTATGGGTTGGCATATTTTTATTCCTTTCTGGATATGGATTGGTATATTCTTTTTATAATAAAAAAAATTATTTAAAAAACTTTTTTAAAAATAAAATCTTAAAATTATATATACCTGTAGTAATTGCAGAAATAATTTATATAATTGTTTATTCTTGTTTCTTTTCATATTCTTTTTCTTTTGTTGATATTGTATTAGGAATATTATGTATCAAAAATATTAATACTGCTTTCTGGTATATTCAATTAACTTTTATAATCTATTTTATTTTCTATATTTTATATAAAAATAATAAAATAAAAAATAAATGTTTTATTCTTATTGAAATTTATGTTATTTATATGATATTTTCTATCATTCTTGATAAACTCGTTGGAATTGATACTTGGTGGTATATAAGCTTATCGTGTTTTGTATTAGGTGTATTATGTTATGAATATAAAGATTTGATTAATAAAATATTAGAAAGTAAAATAATTAAAATTATTAACGTTGTTTCTATTATATTATTACTTGTATTTATAATTTTATTAAATCATTCGTTAGTTTATAGAAATAATTTTTTAGGTATAAATAATAATTATTTCCTTATTATGCTTGATATTGTATTTAATCCACTGTTTTGTTGCACTTTTATTTATAATTTTTGCCGAATAAATATTGCTAGTAAAATTTTAAATGTTTTAGGAAATAATTCTATGCTTATATATTTTTATCACAGAATAGCAATAAAATTATTTACAGAAAAATTTATAATTAATAATTGTTATATAAGATTAATACTAATATTAATTGTTACATTTGTTATAAGTTTTATTTACAATTTTATTAAGGAGGAGCTAATATTATGCAAGAAAAAATTGATGTAGTTATAATATGGGTTAATGATAGTGATGAAGAATGGTTGAAAAAAAAGAAACAATATGAAAAAAAGATTTTAAATAAACAATCAATTGATAATTCAAAAAAAAGATATAGAGATTGGGAAAATCTAAAATATATCTTTAGAGGAATAGAAAAGTTTATGCCATGGGTAAATAATGTTTTTTTGATCACTGATAACCAAGTACCAGAGTGGATTAATAAAAATTATTCTAAATTAAGATTAATAAACCATGAAGACTATATACCAAAAGAATGTTTACCTACTTATAATTCACAAGCTATTGAACTTAATTTTCATAGAATAAAAAAGCTTGAAGAAAAATTCATATATTTTAATGATGATATGTTCGTTATTAATAAGACAAAAAAAGAAAATTTTTTTAAAAACGGACTACCATGCGAAAATGCAATATTAAATCCAATTACTCCAACAGATAGTAAGGTAGTGCATAGTTGGTATAACAATACAGCTTTAATAAATAAGTACTTCAATCCTAAAGAAACAATAAAAAATAATTTTACTAAATTTATTAACATAAGAAATGGAATAGATAATTTTAGGACATTATTTTGCATGAATTATAAAAAATTTTTAGGTTTTAAATTTACACATATTCCAACATCAATGTTAAAAAGTACTTTCAATGAAGTATGGAAAAAAGAATACGAAAAACTATATGCATGTACTAATAACAAGTTTAGACAAGATAATGATTATAATCAATATTTAATTAAAGATTGGCAAATTGCTTCAGGAAAATTTGAATATAGAAGTAAAAATTTTGGTAAAGTATTTGAAATTCGAAATAAAGGAAATTTAGAAAAAGTGAAAAATGTGATATTAAAACAAAAATATAAAATGATATGTGTAAACGATGAAATAGATAATGATGCTGATTTTGAATATATAAAAAAAGAAATAAATGCAGCTTTTGAGCAAATCTTAAGTGAAAAATCCAATTTTGAAAAATAATGAAAGCATATATATTTTGTTTTTTATTAACAGTATCTTTTACCTATTTTGCACAAATTAACTTTAAAAAAGGAAATAAAGAAGTAGCCATTTTTTCATCTATTATAGCAATATTTGTTCCTTCATTAATAGCCGGTTTTAGGGATGTTGGCGTTGGCAGAGACATTGATGTATATGTGACTCCAGTAATAAAAAGAGTTATAAATTTTCCTAATATTGATAAATATTTATGGAGTACAAATTATTTAGAAATAGGTTATAGTTTAATGATTTATGTTATTGCAAAATTTAGTAGTAAGTTATTTTGGTCACTATTTGTAATCCAATTAATTCCTTGCTCATGTGTATACTATTTTGCATATAAAAATAGAACAAAAATTAGTATGGCATTTGTAATGGCAACATATTTACTAATATGGTATTTAAGATCTTTTACAATAATGAGGCAAAGTATTGCAATTGGAATAATTATTGTGGCAATTACATTATTATTAGAAGGTAAAAAAATGCATTCTATATTATTATTTATTTTATCTTATTTATTTCACAAAAGTTCAATAGTTGCATTTCCACTTATTTTGATTATTTTAATATTTAAATCGGATAAAATTAATAAAAAAATGAAAAAAATAATCTTAATTTCCATATTAATTTCGATTTTTATTTCTGAGTTATTTTTGGGAAAAATGATATTAATTTTAACAGAAACACTTGATTTATTATCTTCAAAATATTATACATATTATGTTTCATACTCGGGTGGAATAGGATTTAGTGATATTTCATTTAGATTACTAATTTTATTGATAGCTACTGCAATTTTAATTTTATGTCCAAACAATAAAAGCGAAAATTTAAGAGACTTTAAACTTTATTATTATTTTTTATTAATTGATTTAATTTTAGTAATCCTAAGCTTAAGAGTAAGTACTGCAGAAAGAATAAGTTATTATTATAGATATGTTGGAATGTTGTACATTATTCCATCAATACCAATATATTTTAAAGATAAAGGAAAGTTATTTGTTAGTTATTTATTAATAGTAATTATGACAATATTTTGGATTTGGAAATATCCTATTGAAAAAAATTGTGAAACCTATCCATACAAGTCATCAACAATTAGTATATTAAACGATTAAGAAAGTAGGAAAAAAATGGAAAAAGTTAGTATAATAATTCCAATATATAATGTAGAGAAATACATAAAAAAATGTTTAGAAAGCTTAATAAAACAAACATATAAAAATATTGAGATTTTAGCCATTAGTGATGGTACACCTGATAAATCAATGAAAATTGTCGAGCAATTTGCAAAACATGATTGTAGAATAAAGCCTATATACAAAGATAATGGAGGCTATGGAAGCGTATTAGAATATGCTATAAAAATTATAGAATCAAAATATTTTATAATTTGTGATCCTGATGATTGGCTTACCAATGATTCTATAGAAAAATTAGTAAATATTGCTGAACAAAAATCTGTAGATATTGTAGTTGGAGATATCTATCTAGTATATCAAAATGAAAAAAATCTTAAATATAGAAAGTCTGCAACAAAAGAATATCCCGTTGAACCACAAAAAAAGTATACAAAAGAAAATTTAAATAATTTTATATATATGCATGCATCACCTCATGCAAAATTATATAAAACGGAAAAAGCTAAAAATATACAATTTCCTCATAAAGTAAATTATACTGATAATATTTTATATTTAGTATATTTGAATAAAATAAATAGTGCATATTATTTAGATGAAGCATTAGCTTATTATTTTTTTGATAGACCAGGAAATACAATGAACGATTACAATAATAAAAATTATTCTATCAACACTTTTAATGCGATAATGACAGTATATGAATCAATTTATAATCAAATTAAATCAAATTGTAATATTAATATTATTTATAGGTTATATTCAGAATTGTTAGGTTTAATTAAAAAAATCAATAAAATAAAAAGCAAAAAAGAGCAAAAAGAAGCTGAAAAAAGATTGAAAATTATGATTAACGAAATTAAAAAATATAAACCTGAATTAAAAAAATTAATAAAATCTAATAGCAGAATAAAAATTATATTAAAAAAAATATTAATGGATTTAATATTTAATGATGTTGTGTATAATTTAACATTTAATTTATATAAAAATATGGTGAAGTAAAAAATGAAATATGATTATGTAATAGTAGGCTCAGGATTATTTGGAGCAACATTTGCCAACTTAGCTAAAAAAGATGACAAGAAAGTATTAGTTATTGAAAAGAGAAATCATCTTGGAGGTAATATATATACTGAAAATATTGAAGGAATAAATGTCCATAGATATGGAGCTCATATATTTCATACAGACTATAAAGATGTTTGGGAGTATGTCAATTCCTTTGTTGAATTTAATAGATATACTAATTCGCCAATAGCTCGAATAGGTAATGAAGTTTATAATATGCCATTTAATATGAATACCTTTTCTAAAATATGGAGTGATGTATTTACTCCTAAAGATGCTTTAAAGCATATTAATGACGAAAGACAAGAAATAATTGGTGAAACCAAGAATTTAGAAGAACAAGCGATAAGTTTGGTAGGAAGAACAATTTATGAAAAGTTAGTTAAAGGCTATACTGAAAAACAATGGAATAGAGATTGTAAAGACTTACCAGCCTTTATTATCAAAAGATTACCCGTAAGATTAACATATGATAACAATTATTTTAATGATAAGTATCAAGGAATCCCAATTGGTGGATATACCAAACTAATTGAAAAAATGTTAGAAGGAATAGAAGTGAAACTAAATACAAACTATTTAGATAATAAAGATTATTATAAAACACTTGCTAAAACAATAGTGTACACAGGAGCCATAGATGAATATTTTGATTACTGTTTAGGAAAGTTAGAATGGCGCAGTTTAAGATTTGAAACAAAAGTATTAGAAGAAGAAAATCATCAAGGCAATGCTGTAGTCAATTATACCGGACATGAAGTAGAATACACAAGAGTAATAGAACATAAACATTTTGAATTTGATACGACAAGTCCGAAAACCATAATAACCTATGAATATCCGGAAGATTATCAAGAAGGAATGGAAAAATATTATACTGTAAATGATGAAAAGAATAATGAATTAGCAAGTAAATATAAAGAACTAGCAAAAAAAGAAACAAATGTAATATTTGGTGGAAGATTAGCCGAATATCAATATTACGATATGGATGATGTTATAAAGAAAGCTTTTGAGAGTTATGCAAACACAAAATAAAAGATTATTATGGTTAGATATTGTAAAAATTTTAGCTGCATTTTTAGTAATTGTTCTTCATACGATGGGAACAAATTTAAATAATAATCATCCTCATATCGATTTGCTCATTTATTATTTAGGGACATTTGCTATTCCATTATTTTTTATGGTAAATGGCTATTTACAGCTTGGAAAAAAACAAGAAATTACATATTCGTATGTCTTTCATAAGATAGCAAAAATATTATTAATAGTGTTAGTATGGAATATTCCAATTTTAATAGCTAAAAAAATTTTAAAAAAAGAAAAGTTAAATATAATTAGTATGATAATTCAAAACTTTTTTCAACAAGGATATTTTTGGCAATTTTGGTTTTTAGGGGCTTTGATTTTAATATATATGTTTTTGCCTTTATATCAAAAACTTTTTAATAAATGCAATACTAAAATTCTTATTTTTATATTAATATTATTATGTTTTTTAGTAGATATTTTAAATATTCATAGGAATTTTATTGGATTGCCAATAATAAAGGATTGTATTCCACAAACATTAAGGCTTTGGACATGGATAACATATTTCTTCCTGGGGGGGGGGGTTATCTAAATATCAAAATAAATCACTAAAAAATAATAAAAAAACTTTAATTTTTATGCTAATTTTAATTTTCTTATCTATTAATTATGAACTTTTATTTTCTGGTTTATTCTATGGAAAATTATATGCTGAAAGTTTTTATGATAGTCCTTTGATAATATTTACATCTATTAGTATTTTTGTATTTATTATGAAAAATGTTAAATTAAAATATAATTTATATATTGAACAACTATCAGAATTAACAATGGGCATATATATAATTCATCCTACTGTAATAAAAATATTAAAAAAAATTATAACTTATTCTAATTTTTTTACAAATATTATTATTTTAATTTTAACAATTATTATTAGCATAATTATTACATCAATAATTAATAAAATACCTAAAATTAATAAACTTATTAAATTGTAATAAAAGAAAGGAGAAAATTTATGGCGAAATCAAATATAGCTAAAAATTATATATACAATGTAGTATATAAAATATTAATCATGATTGTGCCGCTTATAACAACGCCATATTTGTCTCGCGTTTTAGGCTCGGAAAAAATAGGAATTTATAGTTATACATTATCTATTGTTACTTATTTTATTTTATTAGGAACTTTAGGTATTAACATGTATGGCCAAAGAGAAATTGCCTATTTACAAGACAACATTGAAAAAAGAAGTAAAACTTTTTATGAAATAATCATTATGCGTTTTATTACCTTAACAATATCTTTATTTACTTTTTATTTATGTTTTTGCTTGAATGGCGAATATATGACATACTATAAAATATTAGTATTAGAGATAATTGCTAATATGCTCGACATCAGCTGGTTTTTTCAAGGATTAGAAGAATTTAAAAAAACTGTATTTAGAAATGCTTTAGTTAAAATAATAAGTACAATATGTATATTTCTTTTTGTTAAAAACCAAAATGATTTATATATATATTTTATTATTTATGTACTATCAACTTTCTTAGGAAATTTATCTTTATGGATTTATTTGCCAAAATATACAAATAAAATTAACTGGCAAAAATTAAATATTTTTCGTCATTTAAAACCAACAATTCTTTTATTTATACCTCAAATTGCTGCCCAAATATACACAGTTTTAGATAAGACAATGATTGGATTAATAGTAATTGATAAATCAGAAGTAGGCTATTATGAACAGTCACAAAAAATAATTAAAATTCTTTTAGAAATTGCAACATCTTTAGGAACGGTTATGATGCCAAGAATAGCTGCGACTTTTGCAAGTGGCAACAAAGAAAAAGTAAAAGATTACATGAACAAATCTTTTAAATTTATTATGATGTTAGCTTTTCCATTAATGTTTGGAATTATAAGTATTGCTAATAATTTTGTTCCAATTTTTTTTGGTCAAGGTTATGATAAAGTAGTGCCTTTATTGTGTGTCATAAGTCCAATAGTTGTATTTATCGGAATTAGTAACGTTGTTGGAACGCAATATCTATTACCCACAAAACAACAAGGTAAATATACGGTTTCGATAATTGCTGGAGCTTTAACCAATTTTATTTTAAATTCTATTTTAATTAGAAAATTTGCATCTATTGGAGCTTCTATTGCTACAGTATTTGCTGAATTATCTGTCACAGCCGTTCAATTATATTTAATACGAGATGAAATAAAATTGTTGGATATTTTAAAAATATCATCTAAATACATAATAGCTACAATTATAATGTTCATCAGTAGCATTACCATTGATTATTTTATAGTTAACAATTTCGTAGCACTAATAACTCAAGTAATTAGTTCAGTTATTATCTATTTCACTATCTTAATTATATTAAAAGAATCATTAATTAAAGATATAATCTTAAAAATTAAAAAAGTTTAAAATTAATCTAGACTTCTAACTTACATTTTTTCTCCATTTTGTAGCACCCTATAAAAAATGGGGATGAACATATGTCAAAAAATGTCAAATTTTATCGGAATATTTTTATAATCGTTTTATGCTTAATAAGCCTTACAGTTTTTAGTTATTTTATTCTAAAACTAAATATCTTGCCCTTCAAATATTTAGCCGCTTGTTACTTCTTAATCATACCAATATTAATAAGCTTATTCTACTTTTTAGTGCATAATAAAAAAACAATAAATCAAGTAATAATAAGTCTTGCTATTTTTTTAATTTCGTTTATATTTATATTAGGCAGTTTTTATATTAATCGTACGTATGCCTTTTTTGATACTACCAATAAAGAAAATGGAACTATAACTTATTCAGTCCTAGTTTTAAAAAATAAATATCATAGTATCGCCGAATTAGGCACGATTATGTACTTAAATGATGATTATGCATCTGATATAAAAAATGCTTTATCGAAAAATGTAGCCTATGAAGAAAAATTATCAACTGACCTTAGTGCTTCGGTAAATAGTTTATTAAATGGGGAAGTAGCTGGTTTAGTTCTCGAAGACAGTTATTTGGTATTAGCGCAAGAAGAAATCAAAGACTTTCAAGCTAAAACTGATATCATTTATACTTTCTCCTTAAAAGAAAAAACTATGCCACCTAAAACTCCCGAAGCACAAAAAGATATTCTAATTGAACCTTTCATTCTTTATATCAGTGGAATTGACCAATATGGAGATGTTAAAAGCGTTCGTGGTCGCAGTGATGTTAACCAATTAATCATAGTTAATCCCAAGAAGAATAAAATATTATTAGTCAATACACCACGAGATTACTATGTGCAATTAGCCGGGACTACAGGTTTAAAAGATAAACTAACTCATGCCGGGATTTATGGAATTGATAAAAGTATTCAGACTTTAGAAAATCTCTACGATATTGATATTAATTATTACTTAAGAGTAAACTTTAATGCCTTAATTAAAATAGTCGATGTTATTGGCGGAATTGAAGTTTACAGTGATACCGAATTTGATTCATCGCATTTAAAGGGTTGGCACGTTAAAAAGGGCCTGAACTCGATGGATGGAACCAAAGCGCTTGCTTATGCGCGGGAACGTTATGCTTATACGACAGGCGATAATCATCGTGGAGCTAATCAGCAGCAAATTATCACAGCCATCTTAGAAAAAATAACTTCCTCACCAGTCTTAATTAACAAATATAACACTATTTTAGAAACTCTAAATGGGAGTTTTCAAACTGATTTAACCATCAATGAAATTACTTCCTTTATTAAATATCAATTAACTAAAAATCCTGAATGGGCTATTGAAAGTATTGCCGTTACTGGTTATAATAGTAGCAACTATACATATTCCATGGGTACAAAATACAAATCGTATGTCATGGAACCAGATTATAAAAGCGTTGTAAACGCCAAAAATAAAATAAAGGATGTTTTAAATGAAAATTAAAAGAATTATTTTGACAATTTTACTTATTAGTTGGATAGGGGTAATCTTTTCTTTTTCCAATCAAAATGGGGAAGAAAGCCAAAAACTAAGCGATAATGTTACCGAAGCGATAATCGATAAAACCGTTGAGCTAACCAGAATCGAAATAACCAAAGCTCAAAAAGAACAACTTATCGAAGACAGTCGTTTTGTAATCCGCAAGATTGCCCATTTTAGCATTTACTTCATTTTAGGCATCATTGCCTATTTAACTATTAAAAGTTATGACTTCAAAAAAATAATATTTTATACCCTTATAATTTGTTTAGTTTATGCCATCAGTGATGAAGTTCATCAAATGTTTATAGCGGAACGAACACCGCATTTACTAGATATCTTCATTGATTTTAGCGGTGCTTTTATTAGTTGTATGCTCATTCAT